>JAZRBQ010000126.1:0-3797 GCA_045635145.1 Acutalibacteraceae bacterium
CGTGAGGCTATCGGAGGATTGAAATTGCCCGAAAATCTAAAAGAGGGCGAATGTGTAGAAATGACAAAAGAACAGCTTGAATATAGCATTTTACACAAATAAGCGCAAAAGGTTAGATACTTTTACCAAAAGTAATATAAAAACATTGTGTGAAATGGTTATAGCATTTAGCATGAAAGTTTGTTATAATACTAAGGAAAATAAGGAATTTTATCAGGAGGTCCATTTTTTATGGCAAGTTTATCTCTACGCAATGTTTACAAAAGATACCCCGGTGGTGTTACCGCGGTAACTGACTTCAACCTCGAAATCAAGGACAAGGAATTTATCGTTTTCGTTGGTCCTTCAGGTTGTGGTAAATCTACAACTCTTAGAATGGTTGCAGGTCTTGAAGAAATTTCTGACGGTGAAGTTTACATCGGCGATCGCCTTGTAAATGACGTAGCACCAAAAGACCGTGACATCGCAATGGTTTTCCAGAACTACGCTCTTTATCCCCATATGACAGTATTTGATAACATGGCTTTCGGTCTTAAGCTCCGCAAGACTCCGAAGGATGAAATCCGTCGCCGTGTTGAAGAAGCTGCTCGTATCCTTGATATCGAACACCTTCTCGAACGTAAGCCTAAGGCTTTGTCCGGTGGTCAGCGTCAACGTGTGGCTCTCGGCCGTGCTATCGTTCGTGAACCTAAGGTATTCTTACTTGACGAACCTCTTTCAAACTTGGACGCTAAGCTTCGTGCACAAATGCGTACCGAAATTTCTAAGTTACACCAACGTTTAGGTACAACCTTCATCTACGTAACACACGACCAAACCGAAGCTATGACCATGGCTTCACGTATCGTTGTTATGAAGAGCGGTGTTGTTCAACAGGTTGATACTCCTCAAAAGCTTTATCTCTACCCTGCTAACCTCTTCGTTGCTGGCTTTATTGGTTCACCTCAAATGAACTTTATTGATGCTGTTATCCTTAAGGATGGCGACAAGTATTTTGTAGAATTCGGTTCTGAAGATACAAAGACTCGCGCAGGTGTTAAGTATAAGATCGAACTTCCTGCTTCTAAGAATAATGAAAACTGCCTTGATGCATACGTAGGCAAGGAAGTTATCATGGGTATCCGTCCTGAAGACGTTCACAACGAAGAAGACCTTCTTGAAAAGTTCAAGGATGGCATCGTTGAAGCTGACGTTGAAGTTACCGAACTTATGGGTGCTGAAACCTACCTTTACATGAACTGCGAAGGTCAAAGCATCAACGCTCGTGTTGCTCCTACAAACACTGCACGTCCTGGCGACAAGATTAAGATCGCTATCGAAACTCAAAAGATTCACCTCTTTGATAAGGATACCGAACTTACAATCACTAACTAATATAAATTTAAATCCCCGAACTCAAGTTCGGGGATTTTTTTATACTCTTGCAAATTTTTCGCCAAATAGTTCTTTAGCAAACCAAACTTCTTTTACCTTAAAGGTTTTGCCGTCAAGGTAGTTTAAAATACCCGCGTCGGTTTCAAAGTTGAAGGTTAGTTTATAGGAATAAAGGGCCTGCTTGTTGAACCCAAGTTTTTTATCTTCTTTCAGTTTTCCGTACTTGCCGTCGCCCAAAAGCGCGTGACCGATTGATGCCATATGTGCGCGAATTTGATGGGTGCGCCCTGTTATCAGCTCAACCTCTAAAAGTGAAAGATTATTTTTGCTGGCTAAAAGGGTATATTTGGTCTTAATTGTTTTATTATTGTCGGTTTTTTTGTTAGATAAATAGACCTTATTTTTGTCTTCGTTCTTTTCTAAAAAACCTTCAAGTGTGGCGGTTTTTTGTTTTGGAACACCGTGAACAATTGTTAAATAGCGCTTGTCGATTTCGCGGTATTTTATTTTGTCACATAAAATACGCAATGCTTCGGCATTTTTTGCAGCAATGACAATGCCGCCTGTATTGCGGTCAATACGGTTTGCAAGAGCAGGGCAAAAGCTGTTTTCGTCTTTTGGGTTATATTCGCCCTTATCATATAAATAATGCTGTATGCGGTTTATAAGGGTGTCGCCGTATTCATTTTTATCCGGATGAACCAATAAACCTTGCGGTTTATCCACCAAAATAATGTTTTCATCTTCATAAACTATGTTAATTTTTTTAGAAGCCTGCAAAAAATCATATTTTGGTGCTACTTCGGCAAAAAATTCGTCGTTAATATATGCCGCAACAACATCGCCCGTTTGCAAACGGGTGCTTATTTCCGCGCGCTTGCCGTTAACCTTTATTCGTTTTGTGCGAATGTATTTAAACATAAGGGATGTTGGCAGGGTGGGGCAAACCTTTTGTATGAATTTGTCAAGTCGCAATGTGGCATCATTTTTGGTTATGGTAAATTCTTTCATTTTAGTTCCTTTATTACTTGAAAAAATATGTTAATTATTATATAATAATTTTGTCGAATTGTGTCGGAAGGGGGCGAATAATATGGCGGATAATTTGCACGCAGGGCATAGAAAGCGCATGAAGCAAGAAGCTTTAAAGCAGGATTTTCCTGATAGTATGCCCGACCATAAGATTTTAGAAATGCTGCTGTTTTATGGTATTCCTCGAAAAGATACAAACGGTTTGGCACACACGCTTTTAAATAAATTCGGTTCAATTCGCGGTGTGGTTGAAGCTTCGCCAGAAAGCCTTTACGAAGTCAAGGGAATGACCGAAAACGCAGTTGCTTTAATTAAACTCATTATGCCTATTACACGCCGATACGAAATGGAGTGTAAAATGGAGCCTGACCGCAAGTTCGGTAGTATTGACGCCATTGGCGAATTTTTGAGCAAAAAGCATATGGGTTATGGGGTTGAAACCTTTGCGGTTACCACTTTTAAGCTTGGTGGAGAGATGATATCCTGTGATATTTTAAGTAAGGGTGATATGACCTCAGTATCGTTAACGGCCAAGGCGATAGTAGAAAATATCCTTAAGCATAAGGCACCTTGCGCTATAATTTCGCATAATCATATAAGTAGAACTGCGGTGCCAAGTAAGGCGGATATAGACCTGACCATTAATTTAAGGGAAACACTTTTACGCTTGGGTGTAAATTTACTTGACCACATAATTGTTGCCGATAACGACTTTGTTTCTCTCGCACAAAGCGGTGATTACGCTTCATTATTTATTATAAAATAAATTGTCATAAAAATCAAGAAACTAACTGTAATCAACGGTTAGTTTCTTTTCATATATTTTAGGTGAAAAAAGCCATAAAAATAGTCAAAATAACACTTGAAATTATATATCTATAGTAGTAAAATGTTATACGGTTTTGAAAAAGGAGATGGTATAATGCATACACTTTTGTCATTGGCAGTTGCATTATTTTCGGGTCTTATGCTTTCCCGTGTTGTAAAAATTTTTAAGTTACCGGCTGTCACAGGTTATTTGATTGCGGGTATATTAATAGGCCCTTATTGTTTGGGCGCCTTAGGAATTAAAGGCTTGGGTTTTGTTGATATGGCAAACATTAAAGCTTACGACCTATTGGCTGAAACTGCGTTAGGCTTCATTGCTTTTTTAATCGGTAATGAATTTAGACTTTCGCAACTTAAAAAAACAGGCAAACAGGCAACCGTTATTGGTATTTTTCAGGCTGTATTTACAACGTTATTAGTAGATGCGGTGCTTATCGGTATTCACTTTATTATACCTGACAAGTTACCGTTACCTAGCGCTATAATTTTGGGCGCTGTGCCAGGAGCTACCGCACCTGCGGCGACCTTGATGGTTGTAAAGCAATACAAGGCAAAAGGTCCGC
>JAZRBQ010000127.1:0-3582 GCA_045635145.1 Acutalibacteraceae bacterium
ATCCCAAATATGCAGGTATGGACCGTTACGAAGCAAGAAAGGCTATCGTTGCTGATTTAGAGGCGGAAGGTGCTTTGGTTCGTGTTGAAGATTACACACACAACGTTGGTACCTGTTACCGTTGCGGTTCTACCGTTGAACCTCGCATTTCAAAGCAATGGTTTGTTAAGATGAAACCCCTTGCTACTCCTGCTATTGATGCAGTTAAAAATGGCGAAACCAAGTTTGTTCCCCAACGTTTTGAAAAGGTGTATTTCCACTGGCTTGAAAACATTCGTGACTGGTGTATTTCCCGTCAACTTTGGTGGGGTCACCGTATCCCTGCTTGGTACTGCGCTGACTGTGGCGAAATTACCGTTTCTAAAACCGAACCCTGCGAATGTAAGCATTGCGGAAGCAAAAACATAACCCAAGATCCCGACACACTCGATACTTGGTTCTCATCTGCTTTGTGGCCATTCTCAACTCTAGGTTGGCCTGAAGAAACCGAAGACTTTAAACATTATTACCCCACAAACACCTTGGTTACAGGTTACGATATTATTCCTTTCTGGGTAATGAGAATGATGTTCTCCGGTATTGAACAAACAGGACAAGTTCCCTTTAATACCGTGCTCATCCACGGCCTTGTTCGTGACTCACAGGGTAGAAAAATGTCTAAATCTTTAGGCAACGGTGTTGACCCGCTTGAAGTTATTGACACCTTCGGCGCTGACGCATTACGCTTCTCACTTGCTACCGGTAATAGCCCCGGTAACGATATGCGTTACATCCCCGAACGTGTGGAAGCTAGTCGTAACTTTGCTAACAAGATTTGGAATGCTGCAAGATTTATTTTGATGAATCTTGAAAGTGATGATGAAATTGCGCTTGATACTGCTGCTTTAGCACTCGAAGATAAGTGGATTTTATCAAAATATAATTCATTGGTTGCTGACGTTACCGATAACCTTGAAAAGTTTGAATTAGGCTTAGCCGTTCAAAAGCTTTACGATTTTATTTGGGATATTTTCTGCGACTGGTATATCGAAATTTGCAAATCACGCTTAAACGGTGAAGATAAAAAGGCAAAGGATACCGCAAGAAGTGTTCTTATTTATGTATTTACAAATACATTAAAGCTTTTACATCCCTTTATGCCTTTCATCACCGAAGAAGTATGGCAAGCATTGCCACATTCGGGTGAAAGCATTATGGTATCCGATTGGCCTGTATTTACAAGTGAGTTGGAATTTGCAAAGGAAGAAGCCGATTTCGAAAAGATTATGGCAGTTATCCGCGCTATTCGTAACCGTCGCGCTGAAATGAATGTTCCGCCTTCTAAAAAGGCTAAGGTTTGCATCGCTACTGAAAATAAGGCAACATTTGAAAGCGGTTCGGCTTACATTTGCCGTTTGGCTTATGCTTCTGCAGTTGAAACGGGCGATAACTTTGACAGCGAAGGTGCAGTTCGTGTTATTACCGATGATGCAACTGTATTTATGCCCATGAAGGAATTGGTTGACGTTAAGGCTGAAATTGAACGCCTTAATAAAGACCTTAAGAAAGCTGAAGAAGATAAGATTTTCTTTGAAAAGAAGCTTAATAATCCCGGATTTATGGCAAAAGCTCCTGCTGATTTAGTGGCAAAGCAAAAGGAAGGCTTACAAAAAGCGCTTGATAAAATTGCACTTATTAAGGACAGCATTAAAGACCTTGAAAATATGTAACCCTTAAATTTAAGGTGCGACTTAATGTCGCACCTTTTTTGAAAGTAAAACACATTATCAGTACCCTATGTTTACTACGCACTGTTTTTACGGTTTTGCTTTCATAAATATATTGTGTAAAATTTAATTTTTAATTCTTGCTAAATTTTGGTGAAAAATGAATTATAACGAAACTTTAAATTATATTCACTCTTTGGGCAATTTTTCAAAACCGCCCACACTTGAGCGTATAAATGCCGTTTTAGAAAAACTCGGCAACCCACAAAATGATTTTAAAGCAATACACATAGCAGGTACTAACGGCAAAGGCTCGGTATCGGCTATGCTTCATAGCGCTTTAAAAAGTGCAGGTTATAAAACAGGACTTTATATTTCGCCCTTTATTATTGATTTTTGTGAGCGAATACAAATAAACGGTGAATTTATCCCGCGGGATAGTCTTTGTGAATTTGCCCAAAAGGTAATCAATACTAAAATAGAGCTTACCGAATTTGAGTTCATAACCGCCGTGGCTTTTTTGTATTTCAGCGCACAAAAATGTGATATTGCGGTGATAGAAACGGGACTTGGTGGTAGGCTTGATGCTACAAACTCACTGCCAAACCCACTAGTTAACGTTATAACAAAAATCGGGTTGGACCATACCGCCGTTTTGGGCGACAGCATTGAAAAAATCACAAAAGAAAAATGCGGAATAATTAAGGATTGTCCCGTTATTACAACACCGTATCAACCACAAAAAGCACTTGAAATTATAGGTGAATACAATCCGATTATTCCTGATATTACCGAATTGAAGGTTATTAAGAGTGATATTTTCGGTAATGAATTTAGTTACAAAGGTGAAATTTACAAGACCACCCTTTCGGGCGAATATCAAATTGAAAACGCCTTGGTGGTTATCGAAACTTTAAAGACACTTGGAATCATGGATGAAATAATTAAACAGGGGATAGAAAAAACATTTTTCCCGGCAAGAATGGAAGTTATAAGCCAAAAACCGATAGTGGTACTCGATGGTGCCCATAATATCGACGGTGCTACGGTTTTAGCGCGTGAAATGGCAAAGTTTGACGGTAAAATTACCGCCATAATCGGTATGATGGCTGACAAGGATTGCGATGAAGTTTTGGCAAAAACTTTACGCTTTTGCAAAAAAGCGGTGGTGGTTGAAGTTGAGGGTATGCCACGTTCGCTAAAGGCGGAAGAATTAAAACAAACGGCGCAAAAATATTGCGAAACCGAAATTGCACAAAATTACCAAGAAGCAATAGAAAAAGCAAAAGGTGAAGACGTGATTTTTATTTTCGGTTCGCTTTATTTGGCATCGGCGATGCGTGAAAAATTAAAAAATTTTTTTAAAGTATAAATTACGACAATTTTTTTAAGGACAAACCTTTATATTATATAGGGGCTTGTCCTATTTTTATTTTTGAAGGTGAAAAAATGTCAGTAGAAATTAATGTAACGGGCGAGGTTGTAACCGCTTATTTATCGGGCGAAATAGACCACCACACCGCCAAGAATATGCGCGAATGTATTGATAGTGCGGTTGAACTTAATATGCCGTCGCTTCTTGTTTTGGATTTTTCGGCGGTTTCGTTTATGGATAGTTCGGGTATTGGGCTTGTTTTGGGGCGATACCGCAATTTGCAAAAGGTGGGCGCTAATCTTCATATAAGCGGTGCTTCGGCTAACATATATAAGGTTATGAAGCTTGCAGGAATTGAAAGACTCGGAGAAATAAAGGTAAAGGAGGTGGTCTGATGAAATGCATAAATGAACTGAAAATGGTAATTGATTCAAAAAGCATAAACGAAGGCTTTGCAAGAGTGGCAGTATCTGCTTTTGTTTCCTGTCTTGATCCCAATAT
>JAZRBQ010000128.1:0-7855 GCA_045635145.1 Acutalibacteraceae bacterium
GTTTCTTGGAGCAATATCTCAGGCGAAACAGGTTATCAAATTTCAAAAACCACAAGTAAAAGCAAGTCTGACGTTGTATCTACCTATAAGACAACCTCAGGCAAATCTAAGACACTCTCTGCTACAAAGGGTAAGACATACTACTACAAGGTTAGAGCATACAAGGAAGTAGATGGCAAGAAGATTTACGGTCCTTGGTCAGACCCGATTAAATACGTTAGAAAATAAGTTAACGCTTTGAAATAAGGGGAATTATAATATGGAAAATAAAATTCAGGTTAATAAAACGGCATCTATTTGTGCCTTGTTCGCGCCAATTTCGATTATTGCTACTACTATATTCTCTACATTGGGGACCTTAATTATAAACAACCTTTTAAACGCATATATGGGCTTTTCGTACGAATCGGTTACTACCTGGACAAATCTTGGCAATGGTATAGTATCGATTTTAAGTTTGGGTATTGATGTGGGTCTTTATTTGATTTTTGTTAGGCGCAATCTTAAAAAATTGCCGTTAGTTCTTTGCTTATTAGCACCTGGTTCTTCGGCTTTGATTGCTCCTGTATCAAATTTGACTATGGCATTATTAAATGCTTTAGGTTTGACACTAAGATTGTCATTTATTAATGTGGTTAATGAATTTGTATTTATTTTATTTGCTTTCGCACGTGCGGCCTTAGCTTACTTCGTTATCAGATGGTTGTTTATTAAATTATTGTCAAACGCGAAAGAAGAAACAGTAGAATAAAACTTTTAAAAGACGGCGCAAGCCGTCTTTTAATTTTAACAAAAAATTAATAATATACATATTGACATTAGGGTAGTGTAACGATATAATGTTAGGGTGCTAACAATTTTACTGTGAGGTGAATTATGGCAGAACGGAATGATATAGGCTTTAAGGTGCGTATTCTTGGCAATTTAATAAAACGTGACGTTGAAAAACGAAAAAGCGAATTAGGTATAGATTTGCCCAAAGGTATAAACGGATGGGCAATATCTTATTTTTTTGATAATAGCGATAAAGACATTTTTCAAAAAGATTTTGAAAATGAATTTTCAATTCGCCGTTCAACTGCTAGTAATATTTTAAAAACTATGGAGCAAAACGGTTTTATAACACGCGAAAGTGTGGCGAGTGACGCCCGCCTTAAAAAAATTGTGCTTACAGAAAAAGCAATAAACATTCATAAATCGGTGCTAAAAAGTATTAACGAAAGGGAAGAACGGTTGCGTAACGGTTTAACCCGTGACGAAATTGAGAACTTTTTGAAAATGACCGATAAACTAATAAAAAATATGGAGGAACGAAATGATTAAAACTTTAGCAAAAAGTATTCGTGATAACAAATTGCCTTCTATTTTAACCTTGATCTTTATTGTGGGCGAGGTTTTCATAGAAGTTTTAATTCCGTCTATCACGGCCGAACTTGTAAATAACATTGACTCGGGTGCTCACATATCTGAAGTTATTAAAACAGGTCTTATTCTTATCGGTATGGCGTTAGTGTCACTCGGATGCGGCTCTATTGCGGCGCTTACTTGCGCCAAAGCGGCTGCAGGCTATGCTAGAAATTTGCGCCATGATATGTTTGAGAGAATTCAAAGTTTTTCTTTCTCAAATATTGATAAATTTTCATCAACCTCGCTTGTAACACGTCTTACAACCGATATAAATCACGTGCAAATGTCGTATATGATGATTATTCGTACTGCTATCAGAAGCCCTATGATGCTTATTTTCTCGGTATCAATGGCTTACACAATGGGTGGTGCGTTGGCTACTTCTTTTGTGGTGGTAATACCCGTTTTAATCTTTGGCTTGCTTCTTATCAGCCGTAAAGCGATGCCCGCTTTCAGAAGAGTTTTCAAAAAGTATGATAAGCTTAACGAATCTATTGAAGAAAACGTTCGCGGTATGCGTGTTGTTAAGGGCTTTTCACATGAAGAATACGAAAAGCAAAAGTTTGCCAAGGCATCTGACGGTATTGCAGACGACTTCACAAAGGCAGAACGCATCGTATCACTCAACACTCCTATAATGCAGTTTTGTATGTATTTTAACTGTGTTGTTATTTTGTTCTTAGGCTCATATCTTGTAATCACAAGCAAGGGCTTGGATGTTAACGTTGGTCATATTTCTGCAATGCTTACCTACGGTGTGCAAATTCTTATGTCACTTATGATGCTTTCGATGATTTACGTTATGATTACCATTTCGGTTGAATCTATGAAGCGTATTTGTGAAGTTTTGGTTGAAGAACCTAATCTTACAAACCCCGAAAACCCCGTTATGCAGGTTAGTGACGGTTCAATCAGTTACCAAAACGTTAGCTTTAAATATAACGAAAATGCCAAAAAATATGCCCTAGAAGGCATAAATTTGGATATTGAATCGGGTATGACGGTTGGTGTAATTGGTGGTACAGGCTCTAGTAAAACATCACTGGTTCAACTAATACCGCGCCTTTATGATGTTACCGAAGGCTCGGTTAAGGTTGGCGGTGTTGATGTTAGGGAATACGATATTAAAACCCTTCGTGATAACGTTGCAATGGTGCTTCAAAAGAACGAATTGTTCTCGGGCACTATTAAGGATAACTTGCGCTGGGGTAACGAAAGCGCAACCGATGAAGAAATCATCGAAGCTTGCCGTTTGGCACAGGCGGATGAGTTTGTGCAAACCTTTGCCGATGGGTACGACACTTATATTGAGCAGGGCGGTACAAACGTATCGGGCGGTCAAAAGCAACGCCTTTGTATTGCGCGTGCGCTTCTCAAAAAACCGAAAATCCTTATTCTTGATGATTCAACAAGCGCGGTCGATACCAAAACCGACTCTCTAATTCGTAGAGGCTTCAAGGAGTTTATTCCCGCAACTACCAAAATTATTATCGCACAGCGCGTTGCATCGGTTGAAGATGCTGATTTAATTATTGTAATGGATAACGGTAAAATTGACAGTATGGGTAATCACGACGAATTGCTTAAGAACAGTCAAATCTACCGTGAAGTATATGAACAACAAACCAGCGGAGGTGGGGAAGATGAGTAAACCGAATATGAATACACCCCGCAATCTTCCAAAGGGCGTTCCTTCGGGTCGCAAATTTAACGGCAACGCATTAAAGCGTACTTTAAAATTGCTTATGGAAAAAAATCCCCGTATGTTACCATTGACACTGGGTTGTATTATTTTTTCCGCTATCGTGCAGTCAATTCCCGCAATTTTCAATAAAGAGATTATTGCCGCTATCGAAAAATTTGTGGATTCAGGGGATTGGAGTACCGCTAAAGAGGTTATTATACCTAAAATAATAATCCTTATTTCACTTTACGTTTTGTCGCTTATAGCCGTTTTTGCTCAAACACAGTTAATGGCGATTATTACCCAACGCTTTTTGGGAACTTTGCGTAAAATTTTGTTCAACAAAATGCAAAATTTACCCATTAAGTATTTTGACACAAACAAGCACGGCGATATTATGAGCCATTACACCAACGATATTGACGCTATTCGTCAGTTGATTTCACAATCTATTCCGTCGCTTATTCAAGCGGGAATAGTTGTAACCTCGGTATTCTTTATTATGATGTTCTACAGCATTTGGATTACCTTGGTTGTGGTACTCGGTGTGTTTTTACTTTTCCTTGTTACCAAAAAGGTCGGCGGCGGTTCGGCAAAATATTTTATCCGTCAGCAAAAGGCGGTAGGTAAAACCGAAGGCTACATTCAGGAAATGATGAACGGCCAAAAGGTTGTTAAGGTTTTCTGCCACGAGAAAAAGACAATGGAAGAATTCGATAAGGTTAATAACGAGCTTTACGAAGATGCAAGACGCGCTAATGCTTACGCTAATATGTTAGGACCTATCAATATGAATATCGGTAATATACTTTACGTTATTATCGCAATGGTCGGCGGTCTTTTGCTCTTGCTCAAAGTTCCCAACTTAAGCTTGTCGGGTCAAGCGCTTAGCATCGCTATTGTAATTCCGTTCCTTAATATGACAAAGCAGTTTACAGGTAACGTAAATACTGTATCTCAGCAAATTAACTCGGTTGTAATGGGTCTTGCGGGTGCTGAGCGTGTGTTTGAGCTTATGGATGCTGAACCCGAAGTTGATGACGGTTATGTAACCTTGGTTAATGCTAAGATTGATGAAAACGGTAATATTACTGAAACTAATGAGCGTACAGGTTTTTGGGCTTGGAAGCATCCGCATAACGACGGCACACTTACCTACACCAAGCTAGAAGGTGACGTTAGATTGGTAGATGTTGACTTCTCTTACGTAGAAGGCAGACAGGTATTGAAGAACGTTAGCGTTTATGCTAAACCCGGTCA
Organism: Acutalibacteraceae bacterium; assembly: GCA_045635145.1. Lineage (GTDB taxonomy): Bacteria > Bacillota > Clostridia > Oscillospirales > Acutalibacteraceae > UBA737. The sequence goes on from JAZRBQ010000128.1 coordinate 4,352, forward strand.
AAAAGTTGCTTTCGTTGGCGCTACGGGTGCGGGTAAAACCACAATTACAAACCTTATCAACCGCTTTTATGATATTGAAGACGGCAAAATCAGATACGACGCTATCAATATCAATAAAATTAGAAAGTCGGATTTGCGCCGTTCTTTAGGTATTGTTTTGCAAGAAACCAACTTGTTTACAGGTACTGTAATGGAAAATATCCGTTATGGCAGACTTGACGCTACTGATGAAGAATGTATTGAAGCTGCCAAGCTTTCGGGCGCGGATGATTTTATCACTCGCTTGCCTATGGGTTACGAAACCGAACTTTCTAACAACGGTTCAAACCTTTCGCAAGGTCAACGTCAGTTGATTGCCATTGCTCGTGCAGCAGTTGCTGACCCACCTGTTATGATACTCGACGAAGCAACCTCAAGTATTGATACTCGTACCGAAGCAATTGTTCAAAAGGGTATGGACAGTCTTATGAAGGGTAGAACAGTTTTTGTAATCGCGCATAGACTTTCTACCGTTAAGAATTCCGACGTAATAATGGTGCTTGTCAAGGGCGAAATTATTGAACGCGGAAACCACGATGAGCTTATCGCTCAAAAGGGTAAATACTATAGCCTTTATACAGGTGCGTTTGAACTCGAATAAACTATTAAAGCTCCCGTTTATACGGGAGTTTTTTTCTTCATTTTTAGAGTAAAATCACCTTATTGACAATTACAACTATGAAATATATAATGAAATTATAAAGGGGGATTACCTTATGAAAATTAAAAGATTATTTTCCTTGATTTTGGCACTGATTTTTATTATTAGCACGGCTGTAATTCCTGCTTCGGCAAATGGCACCCATGCTTCGAAAGCCACAGTATCGGTTGATGCAGGCAGCGTTGTGCAGGGTCAGTTTACCGTTAATTCCACCGCGGCTTATTATAAAATTACCGCGACCGATAATATGTACTATAAGTTCACCTTTACAAATCAAAGTGTAGAACTTAAAACAGGTATCAGTATTGCTGACGACTTTTTAAATCTTTTTTTCGGCAAATATGATGTTCAAATAACCGACCAATACGATTTGGAGCTTGCAAACCTTAGTGTTAAGTGCGGTTATATGGGTAATGTTTCCTTAAAACTTACCAAGGGACAAACATATTATATTAAACTTACCACCAATGCTGATGGTTATTATAAAATGAAGGTAGAAGCTTTTAAGGATATTGCGGGCAATAATTGGCAGACTGCCGCTTCTACAGAGTCGGTAGGTCAGTTGATTTCTTCAATTGATGCCGACGGCGATAAGGATTGGTTTTATTTTACGACTGATGATACCGATTCGTATTATGATTTCGCCATTGAAAACATAAGCGGTTCATCCAGAATGTATATGTATTTGTACGAATATGTAGAAGGCGCGGGTCAAGTGCCTTTGCGTGAAACCTTTTATATTTCGGCATATAGTTCTAACATAGCTAAAAAACAATTAAAACTAAAACCGAATACAAAGTATTATCTATCGATTTATTTAAGTTCGGGTATTGGCGGTTATCAAGTTGATATCATGCAAACGCTTGATGCCGTGGCCGATACACAAGACAAAGCCTTTAAGGTTGAAACCGATACTAAAATCACCACCGCGTTAGATGGTCAAGGTGACCTTGATTTTTATAGATTTACCACTAAGGATTATGATGCTTATTATTACTTTAATATAGATAATTTAAGCATTGACAACACCTATTATATCTATTTATATGATGTAAGCGGAAATCAAATAGATTACGCTTCAACCTATTCAAGCTATGATTTATCGCTTAATGAAAGGCTTGAACCTAATACCGAATATTATTTTCTTATAAAATCCACAAGCAGTGGTGTTGGTAATTATGCCTTCACTATTACTGATATTGCCGACCCGTTCGAAAACACACAAAAAGATGCGGGCAAAATAGAGTTAGATACCGAAGTGAGTGAAAGTATCGGCGGTTATGGCGACGTTGATTTTTATAAATTCACCACTAAAGATTATTACGCTTATTACTATTTTAATATTGAAAACTTAAGTTTTGATAACACTTATTATATCTATTTATATGATGAAAACGGCAATCAAATAGATTATAATTCAACCTATTCAAGCTATGATTTATCGCTTAATGAAAGACTTGAACCTAATACCGAGTATTATTTTTGTATAAAAGCATCAGGCAACGGAGTGGGCAATTATAAGGTAATAATTACCGACGTTGCTGACCCATATAAAAATACTCAGACGGAAGCGACTGAAGTAGAATTAAATACCGAAGTTAGAGAAAGCATTGGTGGTTACGGCGACGTTGACTATTATAAATTCACTACAAAGGACAAAGAAGCTTATTATTATTTCAATATTGAAAATATAAGTTTTGATAATACTTATTTTATCTATTTGTATGATGCTAAAGGCAATGAAATTGGTTATAAATCCACCTATTCAAGTTATGATTTAACCTACGATAAAAAATTAGACCCCAATACCGAATATTATTTTTGCATAAAGGCGTCAGGCAACGGTGTGGGCGAGTATAAAATTAAAATAACCTATTCTCTTGATGCAGAAGGCGACGTTAAGGAAGAAGCAACCGAAATTTCGCTTAATGAGTCTATTACTTGTGAACTTTCTTCAAATATAGATATTGACTGGTTTAAATTCACCTTGCCTTATGATATGAACATAAGATTAGCGACTGTTAATGAAAGCGGTAGCAGTAAGATATTTGTGGTATATTCGCGTATAGATAAACAGGTTATTTCTTACACAAGTTATACCGACGGCAGCAAAACTGCAATTTTGGACGCGGGGGAATATTATTTAAAGGTTTATAATAATGAAGGATATTATACCTTTGCTATAGCCGACTGTGGTTCGGCGCACAAGCAAACCGAACGCTACGTTAAGGCTACAACCGAATCTGACGGTATTAAGACCATATATTGCAAATCTTGTAATACTCAAATAAAGAAAGAAGTTATACCGCGTATTGAAAAGGTTAACCTTTCTTTTACCGAAATAGCTTATAACGGCAAACCGGCAAGACCTGAAGTAAAGGTTTATGACTCTAACGGTAAGGCAATTTCGGCAGAAAATTATAGCGTGAGATATCCTTCAAATTGTGCTGATGTTGGTGACCATACCGCTATTGTCGAATTCTCTGGCGCTTATGAAGGCACACTTGAACTAAAGTATAGGGTGACTGGCGGTCAGTTAAAGCAGGAAAACGGTAAGTGGTATTATTATGACAACGGTCTGCAATCATACGAAACTGCAGTTGTTGAGTATTTAGGCGACCGTTTGTATATTAAAAATGGCATTTGGAATGACACACTCAACGCGACTGTTGAATGCGACGGTAAATACTACACCCTTAAAAATGGTAAGGTAACACACACTTACAGTAAAGTTTGTGACGCAACTTGTAATGACTGCGGTAAAGAAAGAGACGTAGAACACACCTACAAAAAGTATAAGACCA
>JAZRBQ010000129.1:0-8945 GCA_045635145.1 Acutalibacteraceae bacterium
CAAAATAAAAACTATCGGCATTAAAGCAAATTGCAGTACACATAAAAAATCACCTCAATAAAAATTATGTGTATTTTGTCATAAAAAATTCAAGCCGCAGTAACCTGCGGCTTTTGAGTGTAAGTTAGATTTTGTGCGGAAAATCGGTATTATTGTTGCGCTTTTTTAAGTCTTTTAAGGGGATAGCGCAATAACGACATAATTATTATTGCAATTACAGTGTTTGGAAGCATATAAAGTGCGTTATAAACGATTGAGTAAAGCACGGGGTTGCCGATTGTCATACCGCCAACTTCGGTGGGTACGGTTATCATATAAATTGTAATACCGCTTATAAAGTGGATTATAAATCTTGCAAAGCAACCAGTGAAGGTGGAAAGTTCAATAGCCCAAGATTTATTTTTAAAGAAACCTGCAACGCCAACTGCAGCGTAGGCTAAAACGTAGTCGAGAAGGACTGACGGTAAACCCCAACCGATACCGCCGCCGATAAGGCATTTTATAAGGCCAAAGACAGCGCCTGATGCAATACCGTAGGTAGCGCCGTTACGGTAAGCCAAAATAAATAAGGGTATCATAACCAAGTCAATGTCACCGCCAAAAGCTGGGCCAGGGATTTCGATTGGCATTAAAGCGAGTGATAACGCAACTAAAACCGCGCATTCACAAATTTTGTAAAGTTGTTTTTTCTTCATTTTTTGTTCTCCTTTTTGTAGTATAGCTCCGCACAGCTATTATTTTCGCAATTACCTTGAGTTTTAAGATTTTCGCTCACGGAAATACAAAAAGAAAAAGCCACAGGCAATTTCCCTGTGGCAATACAAACGCTGTATTTCCCTACGGCGGCATTATCCGCATCAGGTTATCGGTCGGAATCATAGTTAAAACGGATTCCCTCTCAGCCTGAGTTTCATCAAGCTCCCTAATTGCAAAAGAATTATAGCACTATTCCAATGGCTTGTCAATACTCGTTTTGTTAAAGATTTGGTTAAATTTTCTTTCAAGAAATGGAGTGAATTTTTTATCGAATGCCTTAGAAATGAAATGTGCAATAATTTCGATAATGATAAACAGAATAAGATATCCACCGATCGAAATAGCATAGTACTGCCATGGAAAGTTATTAAGCAGACCAATAACGGTCAAAAAAGCGGGGACAGCTAAAAATTCGACCAAAGTCCAAATAACCATAATTATGTAACCAATAATATTAAGAAATTTTAAAAAGCCTTTCATTATATCACTCCTTGCACTGATTATATCAAAAATGCTTTTTAAAAACAAGCGTATAAAGATGGCGAAATAAAGCCTTTGACAAAAAGAAATAAAAAAATTAGAAAATTGCAAAATATTGCTTGACAAAGGTCGACAATTATGGTATATTATTTAGGCGCTTGAAAATGCTGGTGTAGCTCAGTTGGTAGAGCAGCTGATTTGTAATCAGCAGGTCGGGGGTTCGAGTCCGTCCACCAGCTCCAGTTTTTTAAGCTAAATTGAATATGGGAGTGTTCCCGAGTGGCCAAAGGGGGCAGACTGTAAATCTGTTGTCTTCGACTTCGGTGGTTCGAATCCACCCGCTCCCACCAAAAAACGACAGGTTTCGACCTGTCGTTTTTTTATCCATTGCGAAAGCAATGGCATATCATCACGCTTTAGCGTGTATCTCATCACCGAAGGTGTATATCATCAGCCGCAGGCTGTATTTTGCTTTCACAATGATGATATACAAGACTTTGTCTTGATGATATGCAATTCCTGTGGAATTGATGATATACAATGCTACGCATTGATTTATTTGTAAATTTGTGTTATAATCAAATTAAAGGCGGTGACCGTATGGTACATTTTATTGAGGGAATATTAGAACTGATTTTCGGGTTGGCAAAGGACACTCCTGAGAGTATGCCGAAAATCGAATATAAAAATTCTTTTGTGATAAAAAATTCCGGCAAGAAAACGGTTATGCGAATTATTGCGTCGTTGTTGGTTGCTCTTGCATTTGGTGTTGGGTGTCTGTTTGTCGATTTGGACACACGAATTTTGTATCTTGTATTTATCGTTCTTTTTGTTTTTATTGCGCTTTTTTCCATAGACGCTTTTTCATTTAGATGCTTTGTAAACGAGCAAAACTTAACCGCATCGTCATTTTTTATGTTAAAAAAGAGTATTTCTTGGGAAGATATTATTTGTGTACGAAAATGTGAAACCACAAATGAAAAAAGCGTTATCATCGCTTTATACAATAAAGAAAAGTGCGTTTTGGATGTTTCAACTGAAATGGAAAATGCGTGGTATATTATCAAAATGGCCGAGCATAAAAACATAGAAGTGCGAGAAGAGAAAGATTTGACAGTAAAACAAATGCGTCACTTATAATTTAGGTTGGCATCTAAATGATTCGTAAAAGCCTAAAAATCGACTTGTGAAAACAGGTCGATTTTTTATCCGTTGCTTCGCGTTGATTTGCTTGTGAAGTTATGATATAATTAAATTAAGGCGGTGGTTAAATGTCCATTTTCAAGAAAAAAGAAAAAACAATTCCCGAAAACAAATACAGGATTATTAAAATCGGCAAAGATGCTATATATGAGATTCTTCGTGAGTATATTATTGATAACGAAGAAGAATTTTTCGATGTAACAGATGGCGCTGAAATCGTTACACATTTTGATATAAATTGGGATACTGGTGAGTTTATTTGTGTTACAAGAAATAACTATGGCGAAAATGAACATTTGCAGTGCAATATAGATACTACGAAACTTTTATCGAAATTACAAGATACGACTCAAACTATGTTTGAAGATAAAAGATATATCGAATTATCGGAAGAAGAAATTATAAATATTTAATTTTGTTTAGTAGATAAACGGTCAGTCGGGGACGCCTGACCCTACAAATAGATAAGCACCCATTCCTTTTGGAGTGGGTGCTGACATTTTTGGATGTTTATTATTTTGATGCCTTTTCTAGTGCTTCGTCGATATGCAAACAGAAGTTTTCTTCGCCTACGGCGTTATAAAAGCCCGATTTTTGCATAGCGTTTAAGGGTTGTTCGTTTACGTGGGATAAAATCAAGCGCACGTCCTGCTTTTTACACTTTTCTAAAAGCAATTCAAGTGCGTTAAGTGCGGTTGAGTCGAGCGAGGGAACAGCGCGCATTCTAAGTATCAGGCAACGGGTATAATCCTTTAAAATGATTTCGGGGATTTTATCTGCCGCGCCGAAGAAGAGCGGTCCGCTGATTTCGTAAACTCTTACGTCCTTGGGAACGACTTTTAAGTTGATGCCGTCTTCATCGGTATCGGGGTCGATATATTTCCAACCGTTAACCGATGTTTCGTCGCTCATTCGTTTCATAAAGAGTATAGCGGCGAGCACCATACCAACGGCGATTGCAACAACAAGGTCGAATATTACTGTGAGAACGAAGGTCACAAGGAGAATAAGTATGTCACTTTTGGGAGCGGTTTTTACAATCCTTACAAACTTTTTCCATTCGCTCATATTATACGCTACCATAAACAAAATAGCGGCGATGGTGGGCATTGGGATAAGACCTGCATAGGGCATTAAGAAGAGTAGCACTAACAATAACACAATGGCATGTACCATACCTGCAACGGGGGTTCTGCCGCCGTTTTTAGCGTTTGCTGCAGTACGTGCAATAGCGCCTGTTGCGGGGATACCGCCAAATAGTACCGACGCGATATTGCCGATGCCTTGACCTACGAGTTCGGCATTTGAGTTGTGACGGGCGTTTACCATACTGTCAGCCACAACACAGGAAAGCAGCGATTCAATAGCCGCGAGAATAGCGATTGTGAAAGCGTCGGGCAATACAGCCGAAATCTTTTCGAAACTGAAATTCATACCGCCGAAATCAACCTTGGGTAGCCCTGTGGGAATGGTGTAAAGGTCGCGGATTGTATATACGCCGTTTTCGAAACCGGGCAAAAAGGCAACCATAAGCGCGCCGACTAAAACTGCTATGAGTGATGGTGGTACTCTTTTTTCGAATTTTGGATAGATTATAAGTATTAAAAGGCTTACAACGCCAACAACGAGAGCCTGCCATGAGAAAGTGCCGATAAATTCGATATTAGCTTCGATTTTTTCAATCGTTTCAATCGGTTTTACACCTGCGGCATAGGTAATGCCTAAAAAGTCCTTAATTTGACCGATTAAAATGGTAAGTGCAATACCTGAAGTAAAGCCAACCGTGATTGTGTGTGGGATAAATTTGATGAGCGAACCGAAACGGAAAATACCCATCAAAATAAGCATAACACCCGCGAGTATTGTGGCGATAAAAAGACCGTCCATACCCTGTGTTGCTACAATACCCGCAACAATGGATGCAAAGGCCGCTGTGGGACCTGCAATTTGTATGCGGCTGCCACCAAGGAGTGAAACAAAAAATCCTGCCGCGATTGCTGTGTAAATACCGCAAGCAGGCTCAACACCAGATGCTAGTGCCAACGCGATAGATAAAGGCAGGGCGATTATAGCGACAATTACACCTGCCACAAGGTCGTTTATAAATTGATTTGCCGAATATTTTTTAATTGTGTTAAAAAATTCGGGTTTAAGGTAAAATTTCTTCAATATTTAACATCCCCTTTAATTTCAAAACAATTATAGTATTTTGACTTGCAAATGTAAATGACAATATTGCATAATCTTTTTGCGATTATCTCGGGTTAATTAGTGTAAATTAATATTTCTACTTGACCGACCTCTGTTTTTTATGATACAATGTTTTTATAAAAATCAAGGAGAGTTTTTTATGTGGATTCCGATTCTTTTATTAGCAGTCGGCTTTGTTCTTTTGATTAAGGGCGGCGACTGGTTTGTGGACGGTGCTTCAGGCATAGCACGTCGCTTCAATTTGCCCGAAATTTTAATCGGTGCAACAGTAGTTTCTATTGGTACTACCTTACCCGAAGTTATGGTATCTGCCGGTGCGGCTTTTAAGGGAAGCGGTTCTATCGCTTATGGTAATGCCATTGGTTCAATTATTTGTAATACAGCACTTATATTGGCTATTACCGTTTCAATAAAGCCGGGTGTAGCAGCAAGAAAAAGTATGTTATTACCGGTTGGATTTTTCTTCGGTGCGGCAGCAATCTATTGCTTCTCAGCCTATGTTTTGGGCGAATTCTCGCGCCTTATAGGTATTATCCTACTCGCAGTGTTCGTTACTTATATGATAATGACTGTGCTTAAGATGAAAAGCGCACCTGATATTGAAAATGCAAGCGAAGCCGAACTCGAAGCTGCTACAGGTGAAGACCACGTTGTCGAAAGTGAAAAAGACGGAACAAAAGACTCTCTTTTAAAGGATATAATCCTATTGATAATAGGCGCGGCAATGATTGCTTTTGGTGCGGATTTACTTGTTGATAACGCTATTCTTATTGCTGAAAGTTTAGGTGTTTCGGAAAAGGTAATAGGCCTTACTATCGTGGCTTTGGGTACTTCCTTGCCGGAACTTGTAACCGCGATTACAGCGCTTTTGAAGGGTCACGGTTCGTTGTCACTTGGCAATATTATAGGCGCAAACCTTTTCAATCTTGTGCTTGTAAGCGGTGCGGCAGTTACAATTAATCCTTTCGAAGTACCGGTTGCAGGTCTTATTGGTGGTGTAAATTCTTCTTTGGTTTTAGATATACCTGTAATGCTCGGTGTAATGCTTATTTTAACAGTTCCTACACTTATAAAGCAAAAGCTTTACCGCTGGCAAGGTATAACCCTCTTGGGTGTTTATGCCGCTTTCTGTACGTTACAGTTCGTGCTTTAATTTGTTAATTCACAAGCACTCTTTTCTCGAGTTGGAATAGGGTGCTTGTTTTTTTGTCGTTTTGTGTTATAATTGACTGTATTGAAAAATTATAGCAATGAATTTTTTTGGAGGTATATATGACTACAAAAGCAAAGGAACGGTGGTTGTTTATTTTAGGTCTTGCCATTTGTGTTGCAGTGGCAGTGGCTTCGGTTATGTTAGAACGTCTAATTGTAGGCGATATATTAGGTTCGTCAATTATTGCGCTGTTTATGGGAACGATAATTAACAGCTTTTTTCACCCCGATTGGATTAAACCCGCACTCAAATTTGTTTCTAAAAAGATTTTAAAGGTTGCTATTGTGCTTTTAGGAGCATCCCTTTCGGTTGGTACTATTATGTCGGTAGGTCAAAAGACCTTTTTTGTAATGCTTTTTACCTTTTTGATGTGTTTCGGTGGTGGATATTTTATCCGCAAAATTTTTGGACTTAATTGGAAACTCAGTAATCTTATTTCGGCGGGCACAGGTATTTGCGGTGGTTCGGCGGTTGCGGCCATTGCCCCTGTAATTGATGCTGATGATAAGGATATTGCCTTTGCGATGTCTTCCACCTTCCTATTTGATATGGTTATGGTAGCGCTTTATCCTATTATGGGTAGGGCACTTGGAATGAGCGATATGGCTTACGGTATTTGGGCAGGAACTTCGGTTAACGATACCGCAAGCGTTGTGGCTTCGGGTTATGCCTTTTCTGAAGCGGCGGGCGATTTTGCCACCATGGTTAAACTGACTCGTACGATTGCTATTATTCCTACGGTTTTGGTTTTTGCTTTTATCGGTACACGCATAAAGCAAAGGGAATTGCAAAAAACAAGTGGCGATAAAAAGGTAAATATTTTAAAAATAGTTCCTTGGTTTATTTGTGGATTTTTAGCGTTGGCGATTGTTAACAGCATAGGTTGGATTCCTGTTGAGGCTTCCTCTTTTATGAAACATACAAGTAAATTTTTAATGGTTATGGCGCTTGGCGCTATAGGTCTTGGCACAAGCATTACCGACTTTAAAAAAGCGGGACTGGCACCGATGTTTTATGGTGTAACTATTGATACGCTTGTAACCCTTACGGCACTTGGGGTTATTTGGTTTATGGGATTAATGTAAAAAAAGAACCCTGTTCCTAAGGTGGAACAGGGTGTTTTTTATACCGTTTCTAATTCTTTTTCTACTGCTGTTATTTCGGCTTGTTTCTTTGCCTTGCGGTCTTTTAAATACCACGGCAAATACGCTATGCCGAATAAGAAGGTTACAACCGAAGCCATAACTAAAAGGCGAAGCGCAAAGTTAGGTGGTAAAAGGTCAAGCACTGATGGTGTGTCTTCGGGCTTTGCCATAAACAAGTAGTTGGCGCCAGGGCCTAACATTTGGTTGGTAAAATAAGCGATTACGGCAAGTACGATTAATGCTATGTAAGATTTTAAAATTGATTTTAAGTGTGGGCGCATTTTGTGAATGAAAATCATATAAAAAACGGCTACGTAACCGAGTAGATGCTCTGCCCAGAATTGATAATAACGGAAACGGGTTGGACCTGTAAAGGTAATGACTGTTGGTGTTATAAGCGCGAATATACTGCCCGAGAAAAGCCAAAAATAAATAATATCAAATAGTGTTTGGCTTTTGCCGACAACCATATAACTGCCAAAGATTGCTACCCATCCGCAAACTGCTATCGGCAAGTGGTCAATCGGGTTTGGTTCAAGCGAAGGAACACCCACAAGACGCCAATAATACGACATTTCGGAAATAATCATAGCGAATGCCAAGCCGTAGCGGAAGTATCTTTCGTTGCGTAAATCTTTTATTTTTTCTTTAAAAACAAAGGTAAGAACGATGAGCGCAATACCAACTAAAATTGGCAGAAGATGCGCTAAAGTAAAGTTGGCAAATTCTTCGGTTTCGCCTTGACCGAAAAAATATTTAAAAAATTCTTTCATTAAAATTCCCCCTTAAACAAAAAAATTATACCATATTATACAAAAAACTACAAGAGCGACTTTGTTTTTTAAATTTACAAAATTTTTAGGTAAAAAACAGTAATAAAATTCTTGAAATAATTTTTTGCTGTGTTATAATAATATAAAGATGTTTAAAAGAGGTGATAGCATGGACGGCAGTGAAGGGCGAAGTAATAGCAAGGTATTCATAGGTTGTAATACGTTAAGCTTTGCGCCGTTTGTGCTTGGCTTTTAATTATAATTTGTGTTTACCATTGTCTGTTTCTTTAACTTGACTTGCGTTGTTTAGGTGAGTGTAGTTTGATGATTTGTAATAGACAGTGGTATTTTTATGCCCATTTTTGCAAATCGGCAAACTTTGCTCAGCTACACATTTGATTTTAGTGTAAAGGAGCGTTAGCGCAATGGAAAATTTTGAAAATGTTCAAAATGAAGTGGACGTTGTGGTGCAACATAGAGACTACGAAGAAGAAATCGTAGGTATTTTGCGTAGCAATTTACCACCAAAGCTTAAAAAAGAACAAATTTTAACCTACCACGAAAACGATATTGCGACAGCGATGGATTTTCTTGATACTAAGGAACGCGTAAAGCTTTTTAGTATTTTGGGTGTTGATGCTTTTGCAAACGTTTTGGAATATTCTGAAAATATAAATGATTATATTTCGGAATTAAGCCTTAAAAGAAAATTGTGGATTATTACCCGTTTGGAAGCCTCAACTGCTTCGGATTATTTGGCAACGCTTAGTAAGGAAGACCGCCACACATTAATTGACTTGCTTGACGAAGAAACCAAGCAGGAAATTTCTATGCTGGCATCTTTCGACGAAGACGAAATCGGTAGCCGTATGACCACCAACTTTGTTACGGTAACAACAGGTCTTTCGGTGCGTCAGGCAATGCGCGAGGTTGTAAAACAAGCGGCTGATAATGATAATATTTCTACTATTTATGTAATTGATGATGACGAAACCTTTTTAGGCGCGATTGATTTAAAGGATTTAATTATCGCTCGCGAAGGAACCGAATTATCTTCGATTATTTTAACATCTTATCCTTACGTTTACGCTTACGAGCTGATTGATAACTGTATTGAAAGAATTAAGGAATATTCAGAAGACTCTATCCCTGTGTTAGATGCTG
>JAZRBQ010000130.1:0-14230 GCA_045635145.1 Acutalibacteraceae bacterium
GAATTGCGCACCACAAAATCGGTAATACGCTCCTGCATGCGGGCAAAGTGGTTGAACATTTGGGGCACACCGATAACCAGTCCGTTTGTTCTTACGGGGTGTACCGTCATAGTGGCCGATGGTGCAATAAAGGATTTTTGCGCCGCCACCGCCAAAGGCACGCCGATTGAATGACCGCCGCCCAAAACAAAGGAGACGGTTGGCTTTTTAAGACCTGATATAAGCTCGGCAATGGCAAGACCTGCTTCAACGTCGCCGCCGACGGTGTTAAGGATTATAAGCAGACCTTCAATTTCGTCCGATTCTTCCACCGCGACTAATTGTGGGATTATATGCTCATACTTGGTGGTTTTCGTTTGCTCGGGCAATACGCTGTGACCTTCAATCTCGCCTATTACGGTAAGGCAATAAATTTTATGCTTGCCCGAAAAGGTTGAAATCGCCCCGAATTCCTTTATTTGTTCTTGTGTTTCGTTTTTGTTATTTTTATCGCTCATTAAATTCACCCACAGTTAGTATGAAAGGAATTTAATGAAAAATACACATATATAATAATTATATCACACATACCTTAATATAACAAGCAAATAAAAAAAGATTGTAAAATTGCTCAAAATGTGGTATCATATTTTTACAAATAACGACAAAAGGGGAACGTTATGCGAGCAGATGGAAAAAAATTAAAAAATGTTGACCCTATGTATAGGGTTGCAGCACACATTATGGATAAGCGCGTTGACTCGATGAATATGATTACCATTGACATACCTTATTCGCCTATGCAGGAATACGTAAACAATAAGCGTAAGGAAGGTATTTCGATAAGTCACATGTCGCTTGTAATTGCGGCGTATTTGCGTACGATGGCAAAATATCCCGAACTTAACCGTTTTATTGTTAATAAAACACCTTATCAAAGAAAAGAAATTGCGGTTGGTATGGTGGTTTTACAGTCGGTTGAAAGCCATCAAGGTACAATGTCAAAAATGTATTTTGATAAAAAAGATACTATTTTCGACGTTAATGATAAAATCAATACATACGTAATGGAAAACCGCGAAGCACCCGAAAATAACGGCACCGAAAAAATTATTAAATTCCTTTTAAGTGTGCCGGGGCTATTGACTGTTGGCGTTAAGGTTTTTAAATTTTTAGACAGATATGGTCTATTGCCCAAGTTTATTATCGATATGTCACCCTTCCATATGAGCCTTGGCATTACTAATTTGGCATCTATTCGCACAAATCATATTTATCATCACTGTTACGAATTTGGTACAACCAGCGTGTTTATGGCAATGGGTAACTTGCGTGAAATACCAAAGCGCAAGGGTGGGGAAATAGTTTTCGAAAAGAGTTTGCCCATCGGCGTTACAATGGACGAACGTATCTGTTCGGGCAGTTATTTCGCAACAGCTTTCCGCTATATGAAGAAAATGCTCGCCAACCCTGAACTTTTGGAGCTTCCGCCTGAAGAATTGGGCGAAGATATTGCAATTAAGGGTTGATTTTACGGCTCTTTTAGTATAAAATAATATAAGTTTAAAATTATTTGGAGGAATAAAAATGTTAGTATCTGCAAAAGAAATGCTTAACAAAGCAAAAGCAGGCAAATATGCCGTTGGTCAGTTCAACATCAACAACCTTGAATGGACAAAGGCTGTTTTGCAAACCGCACAAGAACTTAATTCACCCGTAATCCTCGGTGTTTCCGAAGGCGCAGGCAAATATATGTGCGGCTACACCACCATCGTTGGTATGGTAAACGGTATGATTAATGAGCTTGGCATCACTGTTCCTGTTGCTCTCCATTTAGACCACGGTTCTTACGAAGGCGCTAAGAAGTGCATTGAAGCAGGCTTCTCTTCTGTTATGTTCGACGGCTCACACTATCCGATTGAAGAAAACATTGCAAAAACTAAGGAATTAGTTGCAATTTGTGATGAATTAGGTCTTTCTTTAGAAGCTGAAGTTGGTTCTATCGGCGGTGAAGAAGACGGCGTTGTTGGCGCAGGCGAATGTGCTGACCCCAATGAATGCAAAATGATTGCTGATTTAGGCATTACAATGCTTGCAGCAGGTATTGGTAACATTCACGGTAAGTACCCTGAAAATTGGGCAGGTCTTAGCTTCGATACTCTCGACGCTATCCAACAATTAACAGGCGATATGCCTTTAGTTCTCCACGGTGGTACAGGTATCCCTGCTGAAATGATTCAGAAGGCTATCTCTTTGGGCGTTTCTAAGATTAACGTTAACACCGAATGTCAATTAGCGTTTGCTGATGCTACAAGAAAGTACATCGAAGCAGGCAAAGATTTACAGGGCAAGGGCTTCGACCCCAGAAAGCTTTTAGCTGATGGCGTTCAAGCTATTAAAGACACTGTAAAAGAAAAGATGGAACTTTTCGGTTCAGTTAATAAGGCTTAATTATAAACTTAAAAGGCACACTTCGTTTTGAAGTGTGCCTTAATTTTTTGCTTTAATTTTTAAAACAAGGTTTTAATCCAACTCCAAATTGTGAAGTTGTCGCGGAAGGGGAAGTTTGCAACGCCAATTACAAAAAGGGCGATTATTATAAAGGGTAATACATAGGTCATATAAGGACGAATCCATTTTCCTATCTTTAATCCCTTGCCGGTGTTGGCTTCGTTAAGGAAGTTATCGAAGCCCCAACCGTTTTTAGAAACCACAAATAATACATAACACAAAGAGCCCAAGGGTAACGCGCAGTAGCTTACAATAAAGTCTTCTAAATCAAGCACGCTAGAGCCTGTGTTGAAGGGAACAAAACCGGACCAAAGGTTGAAACCCAAAGCGCATGGAACAGATGCTATAAGCACTGCCGAACCGCAAATTAAACAGGTTTTAATACGGCTCCAGTTAGTAAGCTCTTTAACACAAGCGAGGATATTTTCGCACACAGCAATAACGGTTGACATCGCCGCAAAGAACATAAATAAGAAGAAGAGCGAGCCCCAGAATCTGCCGCCGCCCATGTTATTAAATACCTTTGCCATTGCAACAAATAAAAGGCTTGGGCCTGCGCCGGGTTCAACATCAAATGTGAAGCAAGCAGGGAAGATAATAAGGCCTGCGGTAATAGCCACAAAGGTGTCAAGCACT
Source organism: Acutalibacteraceae bacterium (assembly GCA_045635145.1). Taxonomy (GTDB): domain Bacteria; phylum Bacillota; class Clostridia; order Oscillospirales; family Acutalibacteraceae; genus UBA737. The sequence continues at coordinate 3,127 of JAZRBQ010000130.1, forward strand.
AAAACGTTGACCGATTCGCCAAAAAGGGAGCGCTTTTTATCTAAATAACTGCCGAAAATAGCCATTGAGCCAATACCAAGGCTTAAAGTGAAGAACGCTTGGTTCATAGCGGCAACAATAACATTGCCATCAATTTTAGAAAGGTCGGGTTTTAAATAGAAGGTAAGACCTTCGCGAGCACCGTCAAGGGTCATACTGTTAATTGCCAATATAACAATAAGCACAAGGAGCGCTACCATCATATATTTGGTAACTCTTTCAACGCCTTTTTGAATACCAAACGAAAGAATAAGGAAACCTAAAACAACTACAATAGACATAAATCCTACCATAATTGAAGGACTTGAAAGCATACTGCCGAAAAGTTTAGATGAAGCTTCGTTGGTAATGCCTGTCATATCGCCCTTTACAAAGCTTACAAAGTAGTAAAGAATCCAACCGGCAACCGATGTGTAGAACATCATAAGTATGAAATTAGAAATAAGTGCGCCGTAGCCGTGCAAATGCCATTTTTGTTTTGGCTTTTGCAATTTTTGGTAAAGCATTACGGGACTTGCTTGACTAGCTCTGCCGAGTGCGAATTCGACGGTCATAACAGGAAGACCTAAAATAACCAAAAAAATCAAATAAATAAGTACGAATGCTCCGCCGCCGTTTTGGCCTACAAGCCAAGGGAATTTCCAAACGTTGCCTACGCCTATAGCGCAACCTGCGCTAAGTAAAATAAACCCTAAACGAGAGCCTAAGTGTTCTCTTTCCATTTTGTTTCTCCTAAATTATAAATCTTTTGCAATTTCTTTTATATACGCCTTCAGTTCGGCGCTAACTTCGGGATGTTTAAGACCAACCTCGATATTGGCCTTTAAAATGCCGAATTTGTTACCCATATCATAACGGGTGCCGCTAAAATCCACGCCAATCATACCTTTGGTTTTGGCGATTTCGCGCATAGCGTCGGTTAACTGAAGCTCGTTACCGGCGCCCAAAGGTGTGCGCTCTAAAATTTCAAAAATTTCGCTTTCAAGCACACATCTGCCCAAAATTGAAAAATTAGAAAGCTTTTCTTCCGGCTTCGGCTTTTCAATCATATCGCTCACGGTATAGGTATTGCCGTTCAATTTTTCGACCGAAAGTGAACAATATTTACAAATGGCTTCGTCGCTTACTTCTTTAATACCAACAACGCTTTTACCGTATTTTTCATAAGCTTCAAGCAGTTCGCTTGTGGTGGGGATTTCGCCTATTATAACGTCGTCACCGTATAAAACGGCAAACGGCTCGTCGCCTACAAATTCTTTAGCTCTAAGCACAGCATCGCCAAGCCCACGGGTCTCCTTTTGGCGAAGATAATAAATATTCGCCATATTAGCTAAAGCGTCAAGCTCGTTCAAGGTATCGGTTCGACCGCGTTTTTCAAGCATATTTTCAAGCTCAATCGAATGGTCGAAGTGGTCTTCAATAATGCCTTTGCCACGGTTTGTGATAATCAAAATGTCAGTAATGCCCGATTTTACAGCCTCTTCAACAATATATTGAATTGCTGGCTTGTCCACAATCGGCAACATTTCTTTAGGCATTGATTTGGAAGCGGGCAATACCCTTGTTCCAAGACCTGCAGCGGGGATTATGGCTTTTCTGATTTTCATAAAGCACCTCCGTTAAAGGAACAATACTATGATAGATGGTATATAGCGAATGGCTAACACGCCGATTAGGAATGCAAGTAAATTTACGCCGCCTTTTTTTCTAAAGTCGGCAGGTTTATCTTCACTTTTTGCGTTGATTTCGCGCACGGCATCAATAACGTGCCCCCTGTAAAGCCAATCGGCAAATATGCCCGAAAGCACACGTATTGCCGCGGTAAGCAAAAAACCAATTGAAAGAGCCAAAATAGCGCCTGAAGAAAATTTGGTTATATTATTCGCAATCATTTGCGCCATTTCGGATGAGGTTTTGGCTGAATAAATACCCAAATTCAACATTGTGGTTTGGAACGGCACGGTTAAAAGGGTTGAAACCACTTCAATCAAGCAGGCAACAATACCTGTTTTATACATCTTGCGGGATAAAAACCAACCGCCGGGGAAGAAAAACGCCAATAAATTCCACGAAGCTTTGCGGCCTTGCACGAATTTTGGTATAAATCGCATAGTATTCGAAAAGACAAATTGCGCGGCATCTTTTGCGGTAACGCCTTCGTCAATAATTGTGTCGGGTGTAACGCCACCCAAAAAATCGATAGGTGAAAAACTACCAAACGGGGTTTGAAAATTGCCGTTTTGGGTTTCTTCGGCGGTATTGGCTTGTTGCTCTTGCTGTTTTTCTTCTTGGGCACGCTTTAATTTGTCGTACTGGTTTTCGGTGCCGTGGAATTCTTCTAAAGCACAAGCGCCGCGGGTTGTATAGCATTCGCGGTGGTGCGGTGCACCGCAAATAGGGCAATATACAACGTCGTCGTCTTCAAAAAGACGCGCGTGGCATAAAGCACAGTTTTGTTCTTTGTTTTGCAAACTCATACGTTAGCTCCTTTAAGGGCGTCAATAGCGCCCAAAACCTGTTCAAAATATTCTTTTCCGTAATTGTGAAAAAGTCCGTCCCTAATCATATCTGAAAGCTCGTCGGCGGTAACCAAGCGCACTTCGGCAACCTCGCTTGTTTGAAGGCGCAACGCCTTGGGGTCGCTGTCGCAGGTGATAGTCCAAACGTCAAGCAATGAATTGCGGCGCTTAAGGCGCAAAAGCTTTTTAAGGGTTTCTTCGTTTGAAGGTATGCCCAATTCTTCAAAAAGCTCACGCTTGGCGGCTTCAAAAGAGCTTTCGCCCGAAATGGCCGCGCCGCCTGTTGCCGCCCATTCGCCCGGCATAAGCCTTTTTTGGTCGCTACGGCGCTGAATTAAAAGCTTACCGTCGGAGGACACAATCCAAATATGCACTACCAGATGATATTCACCTGGTTTTAAAAAGCATTTTCCTCTAACAACGGTCTTGCCTGTCACATTTCCGTCGCTGTCGAAAATATCCCAAATCTCTCTATTCATATTTTAAAAATTCTCCAAAAAAACAATATACACATATATTATATCAAGACTTATAAAAATTTTCAACATTTTATATCTTGCCTATTGTAAATTTAGAAAAATTGTGGTAAAATTAATTTTGTAATGTGCATTGCGTATCGGAATGTGCGAATGGGCGGGTCCTGTGCGACGGAATGCTACGAACCATGTCAGGCGGGGAACCGAGCAGCATTAAGTAGATTATTCTGTGCGCCGCAGTAAATCGGCTCATTCGTGCATTCGGGTACGCAAATTTTTTTGATTTGAAGGGAGAGAATAATATGGCTTATCAGGCTTTGTACCGCAAATATCGCCCCAAAACCTTTTCGGACGTTTACGGTCAAGAGCATATTACCGAAACCTTAAAAAATGAATTAGCCACAGGTACCACCGTTCACGCCTACCTTTTTACAGGTACTCGCGGTACGGGTAAAACCACCTGTGCTAAAATTTTGGCAAACGCTGTAAACTGCCATAATTTAAAGGACGGCAACCCCTGTTTAGAATGTGAAAGCTGTAAAGCCTCCCTTGAAAACGAAAATACCGACATTGTTGAAATTGACGCTGCTTCCAATAACGGTGTTGACAGTATTCGCGAGCTTCGTGAACACCTAAATTTCACCCCCGCTGCTTCAAAATACCGCGTTTATATTATCGACGAGGTTCATATGCTTTCAATCGGTGCCTTTAACGCCCTTTTGAAAACACTTGAAGAACCGCCCGCACACGTAATTTTTATTTTGGCAACTACCGAAGTGCACAAGCTCCCGGCAACCATTTTGTCGCGTTGCCAAAGGTTTGATTTTAGAAGAATTGACTCTGCTAAAATTTGTGAAAGACTGCAGTTTATCGCCAAGCTAGAAGGTTTAACCCTTACCGATTCGGCCGCAACACTTATAGCAGCCGCGGCTGACGGCGGTATGCGTGACGCTTTGTCGATACTTGATTTGTGCGCTTCAAGCAGTAAAAATATTGACGAAGCTACTGTAGAATCGGTTTGCGCCATGGCGGGTAATGACTATCTTTTGGAATTGGCTGATTTTATTTTCAAAAGGGATACTGAAAATGCCCTCCTAATGCTTGATAAGTTACACAATTCGTCGGTAGATATGTTAAGACTTTTATCCGAGCTTATTTCCCACTACCGCGATTTGATGATTGTTAAAACCGTTAAACAGGGCATAAGACCTATTGTTTGCTCTGAAACACGCCTTAAAGCCTTGGAAAAACAGGCAGGGGATTATGATATAAAGGATATTATGCGCACCCTTTCGGTGTTGCAAAACGCCACCGCCTTAATGCAAACGGGCAATCGCCGTTGCGAGATGGAAATGGCGGTAGTAAGGCTTTGCAATCCACAGCTTTCGGTTGATATAGAAAGTTTAGAAAGACGAATTTCGGCTTTAGAAAACGGTGCGATTAAGGTAGCACCCGTAAAACCCGTTTTGCAAGAAAAGGTTGAAGAGCCAATTGTTACCCAAGTAAATGAAGACCCCGAAGAAGAAATCCCCTTGCCCGAACCACCTGAAGTAGAATCGGCACCCGTAAATCCGATTACTGCACCCGACGGTGTTGCCGCTGTGGAAAATTGGCGAGAGATTCTTGATATACTTAAAACCACCTCTCCGCTTATTGCGGGTGTTTTGGTGGATTCGCGCGCATTTATTAAGGGTGAATACCTTTTAATCGATGCCAAAAACTCGCAATTCCGCACCCTTATCAAAACGGCTAACGGAATGTATAAGGACGCTATCAGAAAAGCAGCGCAAAAGGTGCTTGGCACCACCTATAAATTAGGGCCTTACAACCCTGCTGCAGAAGAAGCGCAGGACGACCCGCTTTTATCCTTGGCACAAAAACTTAAAAATTTAGAAATCAATTAAGGAGAATATAGATTATGAAAGTAAGACTTCCAAATAACGGCGGCGGAAATATGAATCAAATGCTTCGCCAAGCACAACAAATGCAACAGGATATGCAAAATTTGCAGGCCGATTTAGAAGAAAGAGAATTTACCGCAACTTCAGGCGGCGGTATGATTGAAGTTACCGTTGACGGCAAGCATCTTATTAAAAATATTAAAATCAATCCCGATGCTGTTGACCCCGAAGACCCAGAAATGCTTGAAGATTTAATTACAGTAGCTGTTAACGAAGCTATCAGTAATGCTATTAAGACCAGTGAAGAAGAAATGGCAGCCATTACAGGCGGTTTTAATCTTCCCGGTATGTTTTAATTATGGCAAAGTATAACATAGTCCCTTTAAACGAGCTTATTGCTCAGTTTGAACGACTCCCAGGCATCGGCAAAAAGACGGCGCAGCGTTTGGCTTACAACATTTTGGAGCAACCGCCTGAAAGAGCGCAGAAGTTTGCCGAAGCGCTTGTAAACGCCCGCCAAAAGATACATTTTTGCAAGGAATGTCAGGCTTTTACTGATATGGATATTTGTGCCATTTGTTCGGACGAATCGCGCGACCGCAGCATTATTTGTGTTGTGGCAGAGCCTAAGGACGTTATGGCGTTTGAGCGCACGCGTGAATATTCGGGTCTTTACCACGTTTTACACGGTGTTATATCTCCGATGGATAACATAGGCCCCGATTCCCTTAAGATTAAAGAGCTTATGGCAAGGCTTTCAAACCAAAACGTTAACGAGATTATTATGGCTACCAACCCCACGGTTGAGGGTGAGGCTACAGCCAGTTATATTTCGCGTCTTGTAAAGCCGATGGGCATTAAGGTTACACGCTTGGCTTACGGCATTCCCGTTGGCGGCGACCTTGAATATGCCGACGAATTCACATTAGCCCGCGCATTAGAGGGCAGAAACGAGATTTAATATGACACAGGAAAAAATCGACCGTATAAATGCCTTGGCTCGTAAATCTAAGGCCGAAGGTCTTACCGAAGAAGAAAAGCAGGAGCAATATGTTTTAAGGCGCGAATATATCGAATCTTTTAAACGTAGCCTTGTTTCTCAGCTTGAGAACACCTATATTGTTGAGCCTGACGGCACCAAAAGAAAGGTTAAGGCAAAAGATGAAAATATTAGTAACTGACAGCGCTTCACTAAAATCGCATAACGATTTAACCTTAGAAGCCTTGGAACAGTTTGGTCAAGTGGTTGAATATGGCGGCATTACCCGTGAAGAGCTTTTAAAGGAAGTTTTAGATACCGATATTTTGCTTTGCAACAAAACGGTAATCGACAGGGAGGTTATGTTGGCGGGTGATACCCTTAAATATGTTGGACTTTTTGCAACGGGCTATAACAATATTGATATTGCCTGTGCTAAAGAAAAGGGTATTGTTGTGGCGAATGCGGGTAGTTATTCTACCAATGCGGTGGCACAGCAAACGGTTGCTTATATTTTAAATCACCACACAAAATTGTGTGAATATGATAAGTTTGTAAAGGATGGCGGTTGGCAAGGCTCAACCGTCTTTTCGCCTTTAGTTTTTGCTACCGACGAAGTGTTTGATAAAACCATCGGTCTTATCGGCTACGGCAGTATTGCAAAAGCGGTTGAAAAAATTGCGGTTGCAATGGGTATGAAGGTGTTGGTTTATACCCGTACCGTAAGGGAAAACGACGGAAAATTCGTATCGCTCGATTATCTTTTGGAAAATAGCGATGTTGTTTCGGTTCATTGCCCACTTAACGAGCAAAGTCAAGGTATGTTCGGTGCCGAAACCTTTGCAAAATTTAAGGACGGCGCCTATTTTGTTAACACCGCGCGCGGCGGCGTTATGGACGAGGTTGCTTTATATAATGCGCTTGAGAGCGGAAAATTATCGGGTGCGGCAATCGACGTTTTGGCAACCGAACCAATGCCGAAAGATTGCGTTTTAATGAAAGCAAAAAATATTACTATTACTCCCCATACCTGTTGGGCGCCCTTGACTACAAGAAAACGCCTTTTGGGAATCGTGTGCGAAAATATAACCGCATTTTTAAAAGGAAACCCTAAAAACAACGTTGCAGTGTAGGTGAAGTTTTATGTTTTCAAGGACAAAAAGTGTCGGAATTTTTGGCTTTTCGACCTATATGCTCGAAATTGAGGCTGATATTTCAAACGGCCTACCCGCTTTTGATATTGTCGGTCTTCCTGATACTGCGGTAAAGGAATCGCGCGACCGTGTTCGTGCGGCAATTAAAAATTGCGGTTTTAAATTCCCTGTTTCGCGCATCACTGTTAATTTGGCGCCTGCCGACCGCAAAAAAGAAGGCTCGGCTTATGATTTGCCCGTACTTTTGGCTATTCTTAAAGCTTCAGGACAGTTAAACGTACCGATGGACTCCTGCGTGGCGGTTGGCGAAGTAGCGCTAGACGGCATTTTGCGTGGTATAAACGGCGTTTTAGCAATGACTATTACCGCCAAAGAAAACGGCGTTAAGGATATTTTTGTGCCGTCAACAAACGCTATTGAAGCCGCCGTTGTTGAGGGTATAAACGTTTACCCTGTGGATAACGTAAAACAAATTATCGCCCACCTCACAGGTGAAGCCTTGATAGAAAAGCAAAAGCCAACCCCCGTAATAAGCGAAAATGCACCCCGCGTGCCTGATTTTTGCGACGTTAAGGGTCAGGTTGCGGCTAAAAAGGCACTGGAAGTTGCCGCTGCAGGTGGTCATAACATAATTTTAGTTGGTCCTCCCGGCGCGGGTAAAAGTATGCTTGCAAAGCGTCTTCCCGGCATTTTGCCCGATATGACCTTCGAAGAATCAATCGAAACCACAAAAATTCACTCTATTGCGGGTATTCTTGATAGCAAAAACCCATTCGTGTCACTTCGTCCCTTCCGCTCGCCCCACCATACAGTATCGGTGGCGGGTATGGCAGGTGGCGGCGCAGTGCCAAAACCGGGCGAAATTTCACTCGCACATAACGGTGTGCTGTTTTTGGATGAATTGCCCGAATTCCGCCGTGACGTTATGGAAGCTTTACGCCAACCTATTGAAGACGGCAAGGTTACCATATCTCGCGTGGCGGGAACACTTACATACCCAAGCTCGATAATGCTTGTTGCGGCTATGAACCCTTGTCCTTGCGGATTTTTCGGTCACCCAACCCGCAATTGCACCTGTTCTCAAACGGCGGTGCATAAGTATTTAAGCAAAATTTCAGGTCCGATGCTTGACCGTATTGATTTGCACGTTGAAGTTCCGCCTGTGGATTATGCGGCGCTAAGCTCGAAATCACAGGAAGAAACCACTGCCGAAATTAAGAAAAGGGTAGATAAGGCGCGTAAAATTCAACAAGAACGTTATAAAGGCACAAATATAACCTGTAATGCAAGGCTTACACCTGCACTAATTAAGAAGTATTGTGTTTTAACCGACGACGCTTCAAAATATTTAGAGCTTTCTTTCGAACGCCTTGGTATGTCAGCTCGCGCTTACGACCGTATTTTAAAGGTGGCGCGCACCATTGCCGACCTTGACGGCAGCCAAATTATCGAAAAAAGCCATATTTTCTCGGCAATATCATTTAGAAGCCTTGACAGAAAGTATTGGAATACATAAAATTTTAAATACGAATTACCGAATATATCACCAAGGTGGCGAAATACTACCCTTGGTGATATTTGTTATGAAATCAATTTGGCAAAACGTGGTATTACCACAGTTTAAAAGCCTTAAAGGTGATATTTCTACCGACGTGCTTATTATAGGCGGCGGTATGGCAGGTCTTTTAACAGCATATTTTTTAGATAAAGCAGGGGTAGATTATGTTCTTGTCGAAAAGGACAAAATCGCAAGTGGTGTTACGGCTAATACCACCGCTAAAATAACCTACGGCCATTCCTTTAACTACCATAAAATACTCTCGCACAGCGGTAAAGAAATTGCCGAAGGGTACTTCCTTGCAAACAAAAAAGCGGTAGAAACCTATTTTGATATTGCAAAAGAAATCGACTGCGATTTTGAAGTTAAGGATAATTTTGTATATTCATTTAAGAAAGAAAAAATTGAAAAAGAGTTGAACGCTTTAGGTTCAATCGGTTGCAAAGCGGCGCTTACCAAGGATTTAAAATTGCCATTTACAACAGCAGGGGCGATTAAATTAGAGAATCAAGCCCAGTTTCACCCTTTAAAATTTTTAAGTCAAATAAGTTTGGGGCTTAACATTTACGAGCATACAAAAGTGCTGGAAATGGTCGGCACTACCGCCGTTACAGGCAAGGGCAGAATAAAGGCGAAGCGTGTGGTGGTGGCGACACATTTTCCTTTTATAAATAAACACGGCAAATATTTTTTAAAACTTTATCAACACCGCTCCTACGTTTTGGCGCTAAAAGGGGCAGGGGATTTAGGCGGTATGTACGTTGACGAAGACGACAAGGGAATGTCGTTTCGGAATTACGATAATCTGCTTTTGCTGGGGGCAGGTGGGCACCGCACGGGTAAAAACGGCGGTGGTTACCAAGAATTGAGTAAGTTAGCACGGCTTTATTACCCAAATGCAAAGCCCATAACCGCTTGGGCGACCCAAGACTGCATAAGCCTTGATAAAATGTGTTATATCGGTAAATACAGCAAGGGCAGTGGCGAATTATACGTTGTGAGCGGATTTAACAAATGGGGTATGACGGGGGCAATGTGCTCGGCGCAAATAATTTGCGATATATTGTTGGGTAAGGTCAACGAATTTGAAGACGTTTTCGACCCTGAACGAAGTATTTTAACCCCACAGTTAATGGTTAACGGATTTGAAAGCGTGAGCAACCTTTTAAGACCCACCGCGCCACGTTGCCCACATTTGGGGTGCGCGTTAAGGTGGAATAAGCAGGAGCATAGTTGGGATTGCGCCTGCCACGGCTCACGTTTTGGGCGTAAAGGCGAATTATTAAACGGCCCCGCAACAGATGGGATAGACAGAAATAATGAATGATTAATGATGAAGAATGAATAATTAAGGTGTCGGCATAGCCGACCGATGTAAATAGAAATGCGTAATTCGTAATGCGTAATTCGTAATGCGTAATTCGTAATGCGTAATTCGTAATGCGTAATTCGTAATGCGTAATTGTTTAATAAATCTGTATAGATATATTGTAGGGGTCATTCACGAATGACCCGTTTTTATACATAATTATTCATTAATTAATTTGCAAATAACACGTTTTATATATGTAAAAGGTGTTGTTTTTAGGTACTTTGTGGTAAAAAACACTTGACAAACCACCCGGTTTCGTGGGATAATAATAACATATTATGGGCAGTTTGTATGCTTTTAGAAATTTTTATATTTTGGTGGTTTTAATGCGTGTAATTACCGGCATTGCCCGTGGTAAAATTTTGAAAACACTTGAAGGTAACGACGTTCGTCCTACTTCCCAAAAGGTTAAGGAAGGCGTATTCAGTGCTTTGCAGTTTGATATTGAAGGCAGACGAGTGCTTGATTTATTTGCGGGTTCGGGCCAGCTTGGTATTGAAGCCTTAAGCCGTGGTGCTAAAAGTGCCGTTTTTGTTGACAGCAGTAACGCTTCGATAAAAATTATTAAGCAAAATATTGAATCGACAGGTCTTTTCGATAATGCAAAGGTCTATATGGCGGATTATGCAACCTTTACTTCTGCAAGCCGCGATACTTTTGATATCGTATTTTTAGACCCGCCGTATCAAAAAGGGCTTTTGTTACCTGCTTTAAAATCGGTTTTACCGCTTATGAGTGATTACGGTATAATCGTTTGCGAATATCCGCCCGAAGTAGAAATTCCCGAAAGCATTGGCGGTTTTGCAATAGCTAAAACCTATCGCTACGGCAAGATAAATGTTTCGGTTTACAGGAAAGAGGGCAAAAATATATGAAAAACAGTATTGCAGTTTGTCCCGGTAGCTTTGACCCTGTGACCTACGGTCACCTTGATATTATTTGCCGCGCGGCAAATATGTTTGATAAGGTTGTAGTTGTGGTTGCAAGCAACAAAAGCAAAACCAACAGCTTTACCCCACAAGAACGGGTGGAAATGATTAAAAAGTGCATACCCGATTTAGAAAATGTTGAGGTTGAATCTTTTGGCGGCTTGCTGGCCGATTACG
>JAZRBQ010000131.1:0-6772 GCA_045635145.1 Acutalibacteraceae bacterium
CAATTGCGTCTAACGGCAACTTGGAAATTGCCTTGGCTAATTCGGAAAGTGCACCCGCTGAGTCAACCGAAATAGACGGTTCGCTAGCGACTGCTTTGCGCAACTTGACTTGGGGTAACCTTATAAATTTAAATGATTCATCTTACGGTTTGAAAGAACTTGTTTTGCGCCCTGCGCTTCTTAATGAAGCGAATCTTATCGAACGTCCGCTTTATGGCCCTGTTTACGATAAAGACGGTCGTGTTACGGGTATGAACACTAACTTTGGTTATTCAATTTGGAAGGGAAACCAGTTTGAATCTTCGGAAGACCTTGGTGTACGTGCTATCACTTCTATGAAATACGGCGAAGCAAGCGAACAAAATAAATATAATGAATATCTTGTTCAAGCCGAAGCCAAAAATGCTGAACTTCAGACTTTGTATTTGAGCTTGGCTGATAATCAAGATTATATGGATTCATTGGCTTCAATGATGACGGGTTATTTGGTTCAAAACGTTTTTCGCGCTAATCCGGATTCAAACTCTTATAAGGTTGTAGGCGACGCTACACTTAAGAATGGCGACTTGGCTCAGTTCGCTTATATGTATCAAGACCTAATTGAAATTTTTGAATCACAGGCTGACGTTTATGCGCTATTGCTTAACCATCAGGCAAAGGCGCTTGAAGGAACAGAAAAACCCAATTTAAAAATAACTGCACAACAAATTCTTGAATTGAATTTTGATAAAACCAACAAAACCGCGCAAAAGGCAATTATGGATAGGGGCTTTACCGTTGTTGCCTCTAAAGGTTTTATAGCCGATATTGATAATTTCCTTTATGATTATTCAATTTTAAAGGAAGATTTAGCGCGTATTAATCAGTTAAAATCACAAATATCCAGCTCAATTTCCTGGCCTGATAGTCCTAAAATGGCAGATGGAACAACAAGGATAATAGATAATATTATTGGTCGCCTTGTTGATGTTCGAAAATGTAAGATTATTAGTAAATCGGGTAAAACCTATACGATGGGTAATATTGGTGCCAGCACTGCGCTTGAACTTAAAAGTGATGCCCCGTGTGAAGCGGTAATTACTAATGGTATTCTTTATAATATGGATAACCGTAGCGGTGCAAGAATAAAGAACCGTAGAGATAAAGCTCCCTTAAAGTTGGTTGTTGACACCTTAATTGGTCAGCAATCTATTGAATCAAACGTTTCTACTAACGCCACCGAAAACTATTTTGAAAACGAAAGAGCTGAATTACAAAAATATATTAAAGCCGAATACGGCGCACCGACACTTGTTGCTAATGACTCTTACGGTTTTGCAATTGATTTTTGGGTAAGAACTAACGCACCGAATTCTTATCTTACATTACAGGGTAACGTGCTTTCTTATATTGAAAAGGTACCTGTAACAGGTAAAGATTTGAACGGTAATGATGTTGATATTTACACTATAAACGTTAAAGTTGAACAAGAAAACGACGGCATCGAAGGTGGTTCGGGCGGCATACTTGAAGATTTGGCTTCTGTTTCGTATGACGTTTACGAATCAACATATATCCCTGAAGGCGAACAAAACGAAGCGGATTGCTTACGCTTTGCCGATAGTCACGACGTTGTTACCAAAGAAAGTCTTGGCGGTCAGGACGTTCCTACCAACAAGACCCAAAAATATGATGAAATAGAACATATCACAGGTTTTGAAGGTGACAATCGCGTTTGGGAAGGCGAACAATATACTATCTCTACCACAAGCACAACACAAGGTAGCGGTAGCTGTTATACCTTCTATGCTGAAAGCCCTGTTGACCAAGAACGAAGCCTTAACCTTTTAAAATCAATGAAGATTGCTTTTGTTGATGAAAACGGCAAGTTGCTTACCAGTGCTTATATGGATACTAAGCGCCATTATTCATCGGCAGGTAAGGTTACAGTTCCTATCGTGTTGGATGATACAAGCGTAATTATCGGTCAGGACGAAAAAGGTAAAAACCGATATGCAATAGCATCGCTTGAACAAAACGTACCAAAGCGTATTTCGGCTATTGTTTATCTTGACGGTAGAGAACTTACTAACGATGACGTTCTTGCGGCTGCAGATATTCAAGGTCAAATGAATATTCAGTTTGGTAGCTCTGCAGCTTTAGTACCGCTTGATAATGAAAAATTATTCAATTCAGAATTCTATGCCCAAGTTCAATCATTATCAAGAGATCACTTTGATTATGATTCGGGCGAGGATATGACTACCGTTGTAACCCTTAAGGTTACAGGTGATAAACCAAACGAAATTAAAGCAAACTTTATTCGTAAAATTAATGCTACCCAAGGCTCACCCGAAAAGAGAGAAATAGTATTCCAAGATAAAGGCGACGGAACTTGGGAAGGCAGTTATACCTTTGAATACCCAGGCGAATATATTTTGCGAAGCGTTTACGTTGACGGCGTTGAGCGTGACTTAAAGCTCGACGAAGGGCAAACCTTCCCAACCGTTAAGGTAGAGGGCTTTACCATTAGCAGCGTGGCTTATAATCTTTCCGACTCTATTATGAGCGATAAGGACTATTATAATGGCGATGTTACTTTACGATTCGCAACGGATGATATCGATAAAATGCCTAAAACGGTTGTCGGCAAGTTTATTTGTGACGACGGTTCTAACGTTAACGTTAACTTCGTTTATAATCCAACGGTTGACGGTGGTGGCGGCGCTTGGCTTGGCACGGCTAACTTTGTGTCATCGGGCGAATATAAAATGCAATATGTCTTGCTCGACGGTCAATATACCGAATTGCCCGAAAACATGCAAAAAACAGTTGATTTAACACTTGGTATGCGAGTGCGTATTGAGACAACATCGCCACTTCAAATGTTGTATGACGATAATACCAAGAACGAAAAATTGGCATTACAGGTTGAAGTAGTAGATAATAACGGTAATCTGGTTAAGAATCTTCCCGGCGTTAACCTTTATTATGCAACCTCTTCTACAAATAATCAGGCGCCTACCCTTAGATATAACTCTAACTTAGGTTATTACGAGGGCGAATTGGCGGTAAGCCCTGGTATTTGGCGTTTTAGCCACTTAAATATTAGGGTTGGCGAAAATTCTACAAGTACATTGTATAAAGCTAATGCAGATGCACCTGTATTTACTATTATTCCGCCCACTCCGCCTACATTCGTTTCTAATGCTACGCCCAATGCCGTATATATTGTAAACGATAGTGAATCGGCTGAGTTTACTGCCACCTTGCAGGATGCAAGCTCTGCAACGGCTTATGCTAAGGTAACAGATTCAAACGGAAAAACGGTCTATATTAAGAACGTTCAGGAAATTGACAGTTCACCAGAAGAAATGACTTTGGCTGAAGGTGATGGAGCTCAAAGAACCTTGAAGTTCCGCATTACACAGTCAGGCTTGTGGACGGTTGAAAGCATTAGCGTATTCAACGTTTCGGATGAAACGGGCAAGATTTATAGTGAACCCGCCGAAATCAATGATGAAACCTATTTAACGGGTTATGCTTTCGGTGCTGACGATGGCTTTGTTTCTAGCGAAATAGCTGTACTTTGCCAAAAGGATATTCAAATTGAATATGAATTTGGCGAAAATGTGGTTGTGGATAAATCCAACAAGAAGATAAGCTTGGGTAAGGATAAAGACGGCAATGTGACAGCATCATTTATGCAATCACAAACCCTTAAGGGTAACGATATTGTGCTTACCATAAGTGATAAGGCAAACCTTATAAGACAGGGCAAATTCTCGATTAAGGATATTAGCCTTGCTTACCAGTACGGTACACTTAGCGAAAGTAATGCCGATAATTACGGCGGTTACACAACCACAGCCTTTACTTCGGGCACTAAATTTGGCGACCTTGTGTTTGTATCAGCCGATAGCGGTGACCTTACTAAGTTCAAACTTACAAGCGAAGGCACAACCTTCCAATATGCAGCACCATATCAACCCTCACAGGATAATAACACCAAGGGACTTAGATTTACCGTTACTTCGGCTTTAGATAGCAGTATAAACGCAGCGGGACGTATTGACGACGGTCATTACAGTATTGATGTATATTCTATTAAACCTTCGGTTGAGATTAGCGGTTCTTCGCCGAATACAACGTCGAATGCATATGTTTCACATACAGTGAAAAATTATTATGTATATAGAGATGTTACTATTAAAACTCAGAGTTATGCTGCAGGATTCACAAAATATGAAGCTAATGTATGTTATCTAGGTGTTAAATCGACAACGGGACTTTGGTCGTATTGTAATTTCACGCAACCTTCAGTAACTATTAAATTGGCGGGTTATGGAAACGCTACCGGTGCAACTCTGAAGTTTAATGATGGTGCTCATATATATTCTAGTAGTGGTAGTAGCACAAAGAGTGAATATACTTGGACGGGTGATGGAAATTGTAAACGCTATATTGGTCAATTCACCAGTAAGTCAGCGGATGATGATTCAAGAACTGTTGCAGGAACCATTACGGCAAATACGCTTGTTATGAATTATAACGGTGCGGAATGTAAGTTTAAGGTTCCAACAATAACAATTAACAACCCCTATTAATTTAATATATGGCAATCCGCAAATGCGGGTTGCCATATAACAGCAAACAGAAGGAGAAACCACTATGTGTCACAAAAAAGTTAATATTTTGCGCTTTGCAAGCGTTTTGCTTGTGATAGCGGTGCTTTTATCGGCATTTGGTGGCTTTACCGCCTTTGCCGCTAAAAACGGTAAGTGCGGCGAAAAACTCGAATGGTCTTTTTCGGGTGGAACTCTTACAATCACAGGCAGGGGCGAAATGACAAATTATACCGAAGCCAACAAGGCGCCTTGGTACGATTTTGCCGATGAGATTACAACCCTTGTTTTGCCCGAAAAGTTAGAAACAGTTGGTACCCTTAGCTTTTACAACTGCACTTCTCTTAAATCGGTTGTTTTGCCCCAAAATGTAAGGGCAATTAATGCAAAAGCCTTTTACAACTGTTTTGCGCTTAAAACGGTTATTTTGCCAAGCGGACTTAAAACTATCGGACAAGCGGCGTTTTTTGATTGCGGCAATTTAACTTCGGTAACCCTTCCGCAAGGGTTAGAAGCAATCGGTACTCAGGCATTTTACCTTTGCCGCAGTTTAGTTACCGTTACAATACCCGAAAGTGTTAAATCACTTGGCGAACAGGCGTTTAGCTATTGCGAATCGCTTTTAAGGGCGGATATTAAGGCAAAAATCAAGCAAGTACCTGCCTGGTGTTTTTACGGTTGCAGCAGTCTTATTGAAATTAAGTTATCTGATACTATAACCAACGTTGATTCCTATGCTTTCAGACGCTGCGATTTGCTTTCAACGATTTATTGCTCTGATGACGATAACGTGGTTAAAACTATCAGAAAACAGGTTGCAGGCGATTCTCAAGGCTTTAAAGCGGGCGGTAATATTACCGTTGGCGAATTGGGAAGCACTACCGAAATCACACGCACCGAAACCGACCAAAAGGGTAATGAGGTGTTAAATACCAACATATCGGTATATGAAAAGGATAGCGTTACCCTTGTAACCGAAGTTCAAAACCAAATAGAAAAGGGCAAAAGTGAAAGCTACACAGTTCTTCTTACTTTAACAATCGAAGCTGAAAAGGATTGGAATACTGCGATTTTAACCCTTCGCAACAAACTTGCCGAAATTAACACAAACTATTCAAGTGGTGACGTTAAGCTTAACTCAATCAAAATCACCCTTTATCTTAAGGGAATAGAAAAGGTTAATGAAGAGTTTTTGAAGGAACTTGCGGGCCGAAACATTACGCTCGAAGTGGTAAGCTCTAATGGTAGTGTTTGGCTTGTTGATTGTCTTAATCTTAAATTCGACGACGTTAAAAAAGATACGGGCATAAGCTATGTTATTACCGATGCTTCGGACAAGGCGAAGGATAAATTGGGCACAAGCAACTGTTATGAAGTTGATTTTGAAACCACTTCAAAGCTTAATACAAACGTGGTTATCAGTTTGCCAAAATCAAATGCAAACGGCAATGCCTTTTTGTATTATGTAAGCGGTGGCAGATATAAGCGTGTTCAGGGTACGGCTATTGATTCTGAAGGCAATGCAAGATTTTATCTTTCTTCGATAAACAAAAACGGTAAGTATGTTGTGGGCGTTAACGTTCCCGGCGAAAGTTTTGATGATGTTGTTATCTCTGATGAAGCATCCGACCCGTTTGGCGCTATTGCAAGACTTGAAAAAATCGAATATACCCCTGCGGGTCCGCGCACCCTTGCAGGTTTTACCATAGGTCAATTTACACTTATTGTGTTGGGCGTGCTCTTATTTATCATTATCGTTGTGGGTATTTCGATGTATATGATAAATAAAAACAGTCCCGAAAAGTTTGCTTTTATGGCTGATATTTCGGAAAAGGCGAAGGCCAAAAAACCTTTTAAAAAAATGAATAAGAAGTAAAATTTTAAGACTCTTAAATGCAAATTTAAGGGTCTTTTTTGTTTGTCAATAATATATTGTAAATTTATAAAAAATTCATAATTTTTTTGTTGAAGAATGGCTGTTATTATGGTAAAATTTTTATGAATATAAAATGGGAAGTTGGTTGCAAAAATGGCAAAAATCGAATGTTTAGAAGCAATAAGAGAGAATATAAAAAAGGTAATAGTAGGTAAGGATGAAGTAATAGATTTGTTGCTTGTGTCCTTAATATGCTCAGGCCATATTATAATCGAAGACCTACCGGGTCTTG
>JAZRBQ010000132.1:0-5013 GCA_045635145.1 Acutalibacteraceae bacterium
TTGCTTTAATGTCGATAGTTTTTATTTTGGCAGAACGCTCGATTACGAGCACACCTTTGGTGAAAGCGTTGTAATAACACCGCGAAATTTTGCGCTACAATTTGCCGACGTTGGCAGTATGGACAAACACTACGCCATAATCGGTATGGCGCATATTGCCGATAATTACCCACTTTATTACGACGCTTTAAACGAAAAAGGGCTTTGCATTGCGGCGCTTAACTTTGTTGGCAATGCACACTACCGCGAAAACAAGCCACACAAAAACAATATCGCCCATTATGAGCTTATTTTGTGGCTTTTGGGTCAATGCGCAAGTGTTAGCGAAGCAAAAGAAAAGCTTAAAAAAATAAATATCACAAACCGCACCTTTTCGCCCGAATTGCCAAAGGCCGAGCTTCATTGGCTTATTGCCGACAAAAACGAGTGTATTACATTGGAATCAACAAAGGACGGCATATTTATTTACGAAAATCCCGTAGGTGTGCTTACCAACAACCCGCCCTTCCCTGAGCAGTTGTTTAATTTAAACAACTATATGCATCTATCCCCTAAACCGCCCAAAAACAACTTTTCTAAAAGCCTTGATTTAACCCCCTACAGTCGCGGTATGGGCGCTTTGGGACTACCTGGCGATTTATCGTCCCAGTCACGCTTTATAAGGGCTTCTTTCGGCAAACTGAACTCCGTACCCTTTAAGACAGAAAACGGCGATATAAGCCAATTTTTCCATATATTAGAAACCGTCTCGCAAATACGCGGTTGCTGTGACGTGGGCGATAAAAATTTCGAAATAACTCAATATACTTCCTGCTGCGAAGCCGACAAGGGCATTTACTACTACACCACCTACTGTAACCGACAAATAAGCGCCGTTAATATGCACCGCGAAAACCTAAACGGTGCAGACCTTATTTTTTACCCACTAATTCAAACCGAACAGATTTATATGCAAAACTAATTCTATACCGTATTATATTTTCCGAACACATCTTGATATGTTGAAATTAAAAACAACTTATGATAAAATAAAAAAGGTGATGTTATGGAAAACACATACAAACTCAAATACCCTGTATTGCTTGTTCACGGAATGGGCTTTAGGGACAATAAATATATAAACTATTGGGGAAGAATTCCCGAAGAGCTTGAAAAAATGGGTTGCCTTGTCTTTTACGGAGAACAAGACAGCAACGCTTCGGTAGAAACTAACGGAGAACATTTAAAACTGAGAATAGAAAAAATCCTTTTGGAAACGGGCGCAGAAAAGGTTAATATTATAGCCCATTCAAAAGGCGGACTAGATTCAAGATACGCCATTTCAACATTAAAAATGGGTAGTAAGGTTGCTTCGCTCACCACTATGTCAACACCCCACAATGGTTCAAAGACGGTTGATAAGCTTCTAAAATTCCCCGATTTTATTGTTAAATTTGTAGCCTTTTGCACCGATATTTGCTTCAAAATAGCAGGTGACAAAAATCCGTCTTCATACAAAGTGTTTCACCTTTTTTCTACCAAAGGCGCCGAAGGCTTCAATAAAAATAATCCCGATGATAACAATGTTTATTATCAAAGCTATGCTTTTGTTATGAAAAATCCCACTTCGGATATGTTTATGTGGTTGCAAAATTTGGTTGTCAGTTTGCATGAGGGCGAAAACGACGGACTTTTAACCCCCGAATCTGTTAAATGGGGTAATTTTAAAGGTATATTCAAAGGAAACGGACGACGCGGAATTTCACACTGCGATGAAATAGATTTAAGACGCAAGCATTTTTCGAAGAAAAAGGGCGACGGCGTTTCGGATATTGTTGATATCTATAAAGGCGTTATTATAGATTTATATAATTTAGGATTTTAAAAATATTTTTAACCTATATAAAAAGACACTTTCAGGTGAAAGTGTCTTTTACTTTTTCATTTAAAACAATGCTATAACTACAAATACGGTGCAAATCACTATATAAAGAATCATACCAACATTAAGATAAACCGTTTTAAAAACTGTTCCCTTTTGCAACTGTTGTTCAGATTGTTCCCACTTAAGCCTTCTAAGACGTATAATGAAGAAAACGAGCCCTGCAATAACTATACCCATTATAACGGTTGAATATAGCATATAAAGCAACAAACCCGGTAACATATCCGAAACAAGTGCCATCAATTCTTCTGTAGAAGCGTTAGGATTAAAGTTTATAATCTTATCAATATCAACAATTTTAAGTAAATAAGAGGCTACAACCGAGCCTATAAAATTGATTATGGTATGTAAAATTATTGAATAACGAATCTTGCCTGTTCGCATATATATGTAACCGAAAATCAAACCAACGCCGAATGCATAGAAAAATTGGAAAAGATTTTGGTGTAAAAGCCCAAAGGCAAACGCCGACATAAATATCGCAATCTTTTCACCGTAGATAGCGGTGCGGTCTATAATCAATTTGCGGAAAATAAATTCTTCCACAATGGGCGCTAATATTACCATTACCACAACCTTTATTGGATTCATATCCATAGCAAGCTCAGCAATTTGATTTTCTGCCGTACCGCCCGAAAAAATAGCCGATAAAACTGTACCGATAATATTTCCTACATAAATAAAAAAATAAGAAATTAGGAAAAATATAATTAATTGCCCAACGCCTAATTTATTTTCAGTAGGTTTTTGGGCGGGTAATTTGCGTATTATAAGTACAAACACAGGCAACGCCAAGGCATACATCGGCACAAAGCTTGCAATCCATTGTCCCCAAGTGGTGTTGTAATACCAATTGTCACCACCCCAAATTAATTCAGGCAGGTAAAAAAGCGCCAACTGACCTATAAGCGAAACCGCTATATAAATACAAAGTGCAAACCCGATTAACGAAAAGGTTTTTCTAGCAGGTTTTAAATTTATTGTGTTTTCTTCCATTTTATAACTCCTGTGCAATAATTAAGCTAATCTAACCTTTTTAGCAATAATTTCGCCGTCGATTTTAATAAAGCTTCTAAATCCGTCAAAGCCTGCTTCAATAGTGCGGCCACCTACTACGCCAACTAAAACGTGTACATTTTCCACAAGGGCTTCGTATTCGTCATAAACGTTGCCGTTAATGACTAATTCGTTAACCCTCTTTACTCTACGGTATGTAATAACTAAACCATCTTTTTCAGCTTCAAGCAAAATCTTTGCCTTGGCGTCCATATCCGCCATTCTAAGAATAGCCGAATTTTGCACTGTTTCGACTTCGCAAGCGTCTGTTTCTTCGCCAAGGTTTTCATCGATTTCTTCATCAATTTCTTCTTCGGGCAATTGCTTTAACTTCTTATAACTGTTAATACCAATTACAAAATATACTATTACCCAAATATGAAATACCAAATCGATAATTGATTCTCCTATACCCTGTAAGAAAAACATGGCAATAGTATCAACACAAAATAGCACAAAGCCAAAAACAAGCCAACCAATCTTATTCTTTTTAGAAAGAATCCAACTTAAAAAATACAATCCTACAATTACAAGCGATATAACAAGCATAACAACCAATGCCGAATCGCCTAAAAATTCAGTTCCTTCCCAGCCATCTTGATAAAATTCTTGCGGCATTTTGCCTGTGATTATCATACCTAGCGATGCTATAAAATAAGGCACGTAAATTGAAAACAAGAAATACGAAGAAGCGTCAAAAAAAAGCAAAACGATATTTATTAGCGTAAAGGCAATTGCTAAAAGCAAATTTCCCCTTGCAGCATTATACTTATTTTGCAAGCTTTCGCGTTCGGTAAGGGGTTTCCCCTGCTTTACATCTCCAAAAATTTTTCCCATAAATTTTTCTCCTTTAAATTAGTGTGTTACTGAAATGATACAACCAATCTTCCAAATTGTCAAGAATTTTATAAAAATAGAGCCACTTTTCAGCAGCTCTATAATTCTAATTATTCGTAATCTACAACGTCAGCCCAAGAGAGTAAGAATTCACGTTCGTGTTCATTGCCCTTAACCGACTGAGAAGCCGCTACGATTGGCATCCACTTTTGAACATACTGCTTAGCAGTATCGCTCTTTTTGCAGAATAAGTTCAAATACTTTTCGGCATTTTCTTTATCGCCTGCAAGGCAGAATAAAAGGTAGGTTCTTGCTACGTCAGCAGATGCGTTACCCTGAGTTGCGTGCGCCCAGTCGATAATGTAGGGTGTGCCGTTTTCAGTAATTATGATGTTTGAAGGGTTAAAGTCGCCGTGGCAAACCTTTTTATGCTTGGGCATACCTTCAAGACGGGTATGAAGTTCATAACGGGTGGTAGCGTCAAGGGTTGTTTCGCTGATTTTGCGATTCATCTTATCCTTTAACTTGTTAAGGTGAGCACAGGTTTTTGAATGCATTTCAAGCTGTAAATCAACAAGCAATTCGATATATTCATCAATATTATCGGGATTTTCTTGCATAAGTTGTTCTAAAGTCTTGCCTTCAATATATTCAAGCACAATTGCCCACTTGCCGTCAACCATAGTAACTTCTAAAACCTTAGCAATGTTAAGACCGGTGCTTTCAATTCTGGCTTGGTTCAACGCTTCGTTTAAAACGTCAGCTTTTGAAAAATCTTCGTTAAAAACCTTAATACATCTGTCGCCGTCGCGGTAGATAGTTTTATCGTTGCGAACTGCAATTACTTTATCTAATTTCATTTTAATTTACCTCCCTATATTAAGCCTTCGGCATTTCTTTTTCTACAAAATGCTTACCGTAATAAGCATTGAGATACATTTGCTTAATTTCGCTCATAAGCGGATAACGGGGGTTAGCGCCTGTGCATTGGTCGTCAAATGCTTGTTCAACCATTTCGTCTAAGTTATCAAGGAATGCTTGTTCATCAACACCGTAATCCTTAATAGTTTCCTTAATACCAACAGTTGCCTTAAGGTCGTTAATTGCCTTAATAAGATTTTCGAGCTTTTCTTCGTCAGTCTTACCGCCAAGGCCTAAGTAATCAGCAATCTCAGCATAGCGAGCCAAGGTGTGCG
>JAZRBQ010000133.1:0-7961 GCA_045635145.1 Acutalibacteraceae bacterium
TCGATGAGCCTTTTGTGTGTTCTCATTTCGAACTGTTCGCGGCTGTCTTTATATTTGTGTACAGCGCGGATGATTGTTACGATTTCCTTTTCGGTGGGTAGCGGCACGGGACCTGATACCCTAGCACCTGTACGTTTAGCGGTTTCTACAATCTTTTCTGCAGACTGGTCTACAAGCGCGTGGTCGTAACCTTTGATTCGAATTCGAATTTTTTCTTTCACTGCCATGTGAAATTCGCCTCCTTCAATAGTTGGCGGGCAAAACTTACACCGTGCCGTGTTTTTCATCACTGCACAATATAAAACCGGCATTGCTGGGGTTACAGTCAATTCCGGACGGCAAATCGCTTTGCCGTTGTACCTAAGGTCGCAAGTTTCCTTATGTACTCCTTCTTCTTCGCCCGGTTTAAAATCGGACATACTCCGCAGAAATTTCCCCGTTCGTGACGGGCCACCTCCTGCATCAACGCATGTTTACACACTATGCGAGCATAGCGTACTTAGGTATGATAACATAAACCTTTAGAAAAATCAAGTGTTTTTTAAAAATTTTTTGGCTTTTTTCCGCATATTTACAAGGGTTACTAGATATTGTGTTTAGAGCTGTTTTAGAACACAATTTACAAAATAAAACAACAAAATTTTTTAAAATTCCTGACAAAGTTCTATCATTTTTTCGCTGTGGCTTGAATATAATTTTATTACTGATGTTAAAATGAAAGGTGATAAAATAATGAATTGTTTTTACCCCGAAGGAAAGCTTTACAACCAGAGCGCCAACCGCAAGTGTTTGTCTTCGCTTGCCGCCCTTACCGACGCGCAGGTTCGCGAAACCGTTTTGGAAGCTCCTGTAATTATGTGCGACACCGAACACAACCTAATAGTAGATTTGGGTTGCATAAAAGGAATTATTCCGCGCGACGAAGGTGCGCTTGGCATTACCGAAGGCACAACCCGCGATATTGCCCTGATATCCCGCGTGGGCCGTATGGTTTGCTTTGTTATAACCGCATTCAAGACCGACGGCAACGGCAAAACGATTGCCATACTTTCGCGTAAATCGGCGCAAAAGCTTTGCCGCGAATATATTTTAAATAATTTTGAAAACGGCGACGTTATTGATGCAAAAATAACCCACCTTGAATCCTTTGGCGCTTTTTGTGATATTGGTTGCGGTAATATTGCCCTTTTACCGATTGACGCCATCTCGGTTTCACGTATTTCCCACCCGAAAGACCGTTTTCACGTGGGCGACAATATTAAGGCTATTATTAAATCGGTAGCCGAAGACGGCAAAATTACCCTTTCGCACAAGGAGTTGCTTGGCACTTGGGAAGAAAATGCCTGTGAATTTTCGGCGGGGCAAACCGTAACAGGTGTGGTGCGAAGCGTTGAAGATTACGGCATTTTTGTAGAAATAACACCCAACCTTGCCGGCCTTGCCGAGCCGAGAGAAAACGTTAGGGTGGGTCAGCAGGCAAGTGTTTATATAAAAAGTATCTTGCGTGACAAAATGAAAATCAAACTGATTATCATCGACAGTTTTGATTCCGCCTACTCCCCCGAAATTAAGTACTTTATCCCCGAAAACAAGGTTACTGAATGGGACTATTCCCCAAAAAACTGCTATAAACGTATTTTCACAAAGTTTTGCGGATAAAATTAAGACCTTCTCGCACGAGAAGGTCTTTTGCTATTATTTAAACATTGTTTGAACACCATCAACGAAATCGCCCGCCGCTTTAATAAGCTTTGCGCCGCCCTTCGCGGTGTTTTTGTGGTCTTTAAGCATCATTTTGCCGACAACAACCACCGCTGCGCCCGCAATAATGCCTGTGCCCATACCCTTTAAAAAATTGCTCGCATTATTTTGCATAAACTATACCTCCCTTTTTAAAATAGTTTTACCCCGCCGCACAGTTTTATTTTTGAATTTTAAAAATTTACAAAAAATACTATATTTTTTAACATATTTATAGTATAATGGTTTTGTATTTTATAAAAGAAGGTATAATAATGGGTTTATTTACAAAGCTTTTTGGCGACTACAGTCAAAAAGAAATCAAAAGAATATTACCGCTTCAGCAAAAAGTTTTGGGTCTTGAAGAAGAATACAAAGCCCTTTCTGACAGCGAATTAAAGGCTAAAACACAAGAATTTAAAAGCCGACTTGCAAATGGCGAAACACTTGACGATATTTTGCCCGAAGCTTTTGCCGCTTGTAGAGAAGCCGCCGACCGCGTACTCGGTATGCGCCACTTCCCTGTGCAAATCATTGGCGGTATTGTGCTTCACCAAGGCCGAATTGCCGAAATGAAGACAGGTGAAGGTAAAACCTTGGTTGCAACGCTTCCCGCATATTTAAACGCCCTTTCGGGTAAAGGTGTTCACATTGTAACGGTTAACGATTATCTTGCAAAGCGTGACTCGGAATGGATGGGCAAGCTTTACAAATTTATGGGTCTTACCGTTGGTCTTATTATTCACGGTATGGACAAGCCCGCCAAGCAGGAGGCATACGCTGCTGACATTACCTATTGCACAAATAACGAACTAGGCTTCGACTATTTGCGCGATAATATGGTTATCTATAAAAACGAAAAGGTTCAGCGTGAGCATAACTTTGTTATTGTCGATGAAGTTGACTCTATCTTGGTGGACGAAGCAAGAACACCGCTTATTATTTCGGGTCAGAGCGATAAATCAACCGATTTATACACCACAGCCAATATGTTTGCCCGCACCCTTAAAAAGTTTGTTATTAAGGAAATGGACGACAAGGCAAGCGACGCCGACACCAATTACGACGGCGACTACGTTGTTGACGAAAAGGCGCGCACCTGTACCCTTACCCCACAGGGTGTTAAAAAGGCTGAACAGTATTTTAACATTGAAAACCTTAACGACAGCGAAAACATCGCCATTGTGCACCACGTTAATCAGGCTATACGCGCCCACGGTATTATGAGGCGTGACGTTGACTACGTTGTGAAGGACGGCGAGGTTGTTATTGTTGACGAATTCACAGGCCGTTTAATGTTTGGCCGCCGTTATAACGAAGGTTTGCACCAAGCTATTGAAGCTAAAGAAGGGGTTAAGATTGCCAACGAATCTAAAACCTTGGCAACCATCACCTTCCAAAACTTCTTCCGCCTTTACGCCAAGCTTTCGGGTATGACAGGTACCGCTATGACCGAAGAAGCCGAATTCCAACAAATTTACAAGCTTGACGTTATTGAAATTCCCACAAACAAGCCGATTGCCCGTATTGACGAAAACGATTTGGTTTATAAAACCGAACGCGCTAAATTAAACGCCGTTATTCAAAAAATCATTGCCTGTCACCAAAAGGGTCAGCCTGTGCTTGTTGGTACCGTTACCATTGAAAAATCTGAGCTTTTGTCGGCTTTGCTTCGTCGCCAAGGCATTAAACACAACGTGCTTAATGCTAAACACCACGAAAAAGAGGCTGAAATCATTGCCCAAGCAGGTAAGTTAGGTGCCGTTACCATTGCTACCAATATGGCTGGCCGTGGTACCGACATTATGCTTGGCGGTAATGCCGAATATTTAGCAAAATCGGCTTTGCGCCACGACGGCCTTTCGGAAGAAATGATTGTTGAAGCCACAGGCTTTGCCGATACTGACGACGCTGAAATTTTAGCCGCTCGCGAAAAATATACCGAATATTACACCAAATTCAAGGCAGAAATCGCCCCCGAAGCTGAAAAGGTTCGCGCAGCGGGCGGTCTTGCAATTATCGGTACCGAACGCCACGATTCACGCCGAATTGACAACCAGCTTCGCGGCCGTGCAGGTCGTCAGGGCGACAACGGTAATACCCAGTTCTTTATCTCCCTCGAAGATGACCTTATGCGACTCTTCGGCGGTGATAGAATTTACTCCCTTATGGAAACCTTAAAGGTTGAAGAAGATATGCCCCTTGAAAACAACATTCTTTCACACACTATTGAAAATGCCCAAAAGAAAAAAGAGGGTATGAACTTTGCTGTGCGTAAGAACGTGCTTCAATACGACGACGTTATGAACAAACAACGTGAGATTATTTACGGTCAGCGTAACAAGGTGCTCGACGGCGAAGACCTTAAGGCTACCGTGCTTAAGATGATTGACGACACTATTGATTCATACTGCCAACTCTATATGGCTGACGATAACAGCCCTGCCGACTGGGATATGAAGGGTCTTCGTGAATATTTCTTGGGTTGGATTACCACACAAGACGATTTGCGTTACACGATGGACGAACTCGTGAATACCTCACGCGATGCAATCGCAAACGAGCTTAAAGAAAAGGCTCACAAAATTTACGATATGCGTGAAGCCGAATTTGGCGATGAAATGATGCGTGAAATTGAACGTGTTATGTTGCTTCGCAGTGTTGACACCAACTGGATGGACCACATCGACGCTATGGACCAATTGCGCCACGGCATCGGCCTTCGTGCTTACGGTCAGCACGACCCTGTTATCGAATACCGTAACGACAGCTTTGATATGTTTGAAGCTATGACAAGCGCCATTCGTGAGCAAACCGCCAAGCTTGTGCTTTCGGTTCGCGTTCGTAAAGAAGAAGGCGTAAAACGCGAAAAGGTTGCTAAAGAAAGCGATACTAACGACAAGCCTTTAACCGTGCGCGGTAAGGGAGCGGTTAGCAAAAACGCCCTTTGCCCTTGCGGCAGCGGTAAAAAATACAAACGCTGTTGCGGAAAAGATGAAGACTAACTAAAAAAACTCTCCTTGCGGAGAGTTTTTTTCTATACTAATATTTTTTATTTGCAAAATTCTTCAATATAATCTTCAATCGCTTTTTGAACGATTTGCACTGCGGCGTCGCGGCCCATGACCTCGTTTACGGCGGTTTGCTTGTTTTCAAGGTTTTTATAAACGGTGAAGAAATGGCTCATTTCGTCAAAGATATGCTTCGGCAATTCGCTGATGTCGGTATAATGATTATATGTCGGGTCGTTTGATGGCACAGCAATAATCTTTTCGTCACCCTGACCGTTATCTATCATCGAAATTACGCCAATCGGCTTTGCTTTTACAAGTGTCATCGGTTCAAGGGTTTCGGCGCACAGCAAAAGAACATCAAGCGGGTCCTTATCATCACCATAGGTACGGGGAATAAAACCGTAGTTTGCGGGGTAATGGGTAGAGGTGTAAAGTATGCGGTCAAGCATTAAATAGCCTGTTTCCTTATCGAGCTCATACTTCTTTTTGCTACCCTTCGGGATTTCGATTACACACATAAATTCTTGCGGTGTTATTCTTTTGGGTGAAATATCGTGCCAGATGTTAGACATAAGTAAACCTCCTAAAATTTAAACCGAATTATTCTGCTTGGTCGAAGTAATGCTTAATTACACGTTTGTCTTCGGGTGGGGGTGTCATATAATCGCCGTAAATTGTGGTTAAAATTTCGTCATAACCAACGGGAACAGGCATTTTTACGTCTTCAAAATCCCACCAAAGCATTTCTTTATAGCATTCGCTTTTGCAAATTTGACAACGCAACGGGTGGTAGGAAGAAAAGGTTGCCATATATGGCTTTTCGCCCTTGCCGAAGTGGGTAAATGTTTTTTGTAAACCCTTATGAATAGTCTTTACCGAATAGAAATTTGAAATAAACTTAAGTATTTTACCGTAAAAATGGGGTGGTTTGCGAAGTCCTAATTTATAGGACAGCATACCGCGGTAAAATCTAACCAAAAATCCCGTCTTTTTAATGGCAAAGCCCTTGTTTGTAGGGACAAACTCCATCGGGAAAACGTCAATATAAGGGCCGTTATTATTGGTCAAGTGGGCAATGTGTTGTTGACGGAAGGACAAATCGCCCGTGAGCTGTCTTATTTTGATAAAGGGCGACCAATAGTTATCCACCGTAGTCGAGTGCTGAACTTGATATTTATCCCCAAGCTCGTCCTGAGCGACCGCCAAAAAGCGTTCATACTCGCTTCTTTCCATTATTAAATCCACGTCGTCATCCCACGGGATAAAGCCTTTATGACGAATAGCGCCCAAAAGGGTGCCTTCGCCCAAGAAAAACTGAATATTGTGCTTTTTGCAAACCTCGGCTACGTCCTTTAAGATTGCAAATTCCAACTTTTGAAGCTGGTGTATTTCTTCTAAAATTTTCTTTTCATCCATTTTTTTCACCCTCTAAATAAGGCTTATTACAAATTCCGCCAACCGCTTTGAACAGTCACAGGCAGGAACGCTTAAATACTTTTTAACAAAATTTTCGGTTGCCGAAAAATCGTAATCATTTTCCAAAAGCTCTTTTAATTTAAGGTTTTCGGTCGTTACAACACGGCTTACGTCTTCCGAAAACAAATCAAGATTAAGCCCACACTTTTTAGAATATTCTTCATAATCATACAAATAATAGTAAACCTTTTTGCTACGAAGCATTGCTTCAAATCCCATACCCGAATAATCGGTAACAAGACTGTCGCAAACCTTCATCCATTCAAACGAAGAGAATTTTTCGTCACAAATCACACGCTTGTCCACATCGGACGAAAGACCGAATTTGTCGGCAGGGTGAAGCTTTACTACCACGTTATATTTTTCAAAATCAACCGTTTTGCCAATCCACGAAAGGTCAACCGCTTCGCCGCGGAAGGTCGGTGCATAAAGCAAAATGGGTTTTGCGAAAATTTTGGGATATTCTTTTTCAATATCTTGGTGGTTTTCGGGACTACCTATAATATATTCAACTCTCGGCAACGGCAACAACACCACCTTATCGGGAGTAGCGCCAAAGCATTCGCACAAAACCTTGCCCGAATGTTCACTACAGGCAACAATGTGGGTGTAATTTTTGTGCATACACATAGCCTTCGCGGTAGATGCTTTGTGACCCCAAGGTTTATCGAGTGCGCTGTAACCGAACTTTTTAACAATATTAAGGGCGTGCCACAACTGAACAAAGCTTTGCTCTTTCTTATGCTTTAAAACACAAACCGCAATGTTATAACCGTCAATCACAACCACCTTTGAGGTTGCAATGTGGTACATTTGGGCTAAAATGTGAAAAGCATAAGCGATTTTACCCATAAGCGAGGGTGCTATCATCTTGCAAAGCATTTTGGTTTCGCCCGTGAAAGCAGATTGTTTTATCGCGTTTTCCAAATATTCAAAATCAACAGACGGGGTGTTGCATTGACGGCTTAAAAAGGTGATTTTGTTGCGTGGCTTTAAGAAAAGCTTAAAAAAGAAATAGGTAAACCTTAAACCTAAAACCGCCAATTTAAATAGTAACTGCACAAAATCACCCGCCTTTATATATGTATATTACATTATATTATATCATCGTTTTACACTTAAAACAATATATTTTTACTTTTTTATAATTAAAATTAAAAAATGCTTTACATTTTAAAATTTGTGTGTTATACTACTAAAGCTTACGTATACTATGCTTTAGGCGTCTGCCCTTTGGGACTCACTTTGGCCTTTTGCTTGGTTTACGCAGGGTAAATTTTGAAAAGGAGTGAAACCACAATGACAAAAGACGTTAAGAATCAGGTTTTAGCTGAATACGCTACTCATGAAGGCGACACAGGTTCACCTGAAGTTCAAATTGCTCTTCTTACTACAAGAATCAATGAACTTAATGCTCACCTTAAGACTCATCCGAAGGATAAGCATTCTTACCGCGGTCTTCTCAAGATGGTAGGTCACAGAAGAAACCTTCTTGCTTACCTTATGAAGAACGACATCGAAAGATACCGTTCTATCGTTAAGAGACTCGGTCTTCGTAAGTAATTTACGCAAAATAAGGCAGGCTGTATTATGCAGTCTGCCTTGTAAAATATTTAAACAAAAATGGGATTTTCGTGATTTAGCGGTAAATCGAGTATATAGGTATAAATCATTCAAGCTTCGTGACGATTTGCTTTTCCGTAAAAAGTGCCCTCTGCTACGAGAACATCA
>JAZRBQ010000134.1:0-2756 GCA_045635145.1 Acutalibacteraceae bacterium
TTTAGAAGAATTTGACCGTAAAACCGAGCAAAACACATCTCTTTTTGCAAAGCTCACTTCGGATATTGAAGGTGAGCGACTTTCGATTTCATCCTTCAGCGAAGAAATCGTTAAGGCCGAAGGCGTTATTACGGTTTTGAATAATGATATTGGCCATAATAACGAATCTATTGAAAGATTAAATGAAGAAAAGAATAATTTAACCCTTTCAGATACTTCTACCATTGCCGAAATTGAAAGCTTTAATGCACTTTTAGCGCAAAAGCAAAACGAAAAGATAAGCCTAGAAGAAAAATTGCATGCTTTTGAGCTACAGTTATCCGATTTACTTACTAATTCGGATAATATCAGTCGCCAAATTGAAAATCAAATTAAAGAAATTAATGCGCTTTCGGTTAAGAGTGCCGATATGCGTGTTCAAATGGTTACTGCCGATACATCAATTGAAGAAATCACTACCCGCCAAACCGTTTTGGGTGATATGATTAAGTTACGTAAGGAAGAAATTGAAGCTTTAAATAAAGAGTTTTCGGATACTGATATGCTTTTAAAAGGTATAGAAGAAAACGCCACTTCGATTACTAATTCCTTAAAGGGTTATGAATTACGTCTTAATTCTAAGCGCGAAGCAGCCGACAAATTAAAGGCGGAGTATGACGGCATCAACCTTGATATTGAAGCCAAGGTAAGACGCGTGCAAATTTTACGCGACCTTGAAAATAATATGGAAGGCTTTGCACATTCGGTTAAATTTGTGGTAAGCAAGGCTGAAACAGGTATTTTGCGCGGTATTTGCGGTCCTGTTTCTAAGCTTATTGAGGTTGAAAGCAAGTATAGCACCGCTATCGAAGCAGCGCTTTCTAACGCTATTCAAAACATTATTACCGAAACCGAAGCCGACGCTAAAAACGCCATAAACTTCCTTAAGAAGAACAAGGGCGGTCGCGCCACCTTTTTACCCGTTGCAACCATAAAGTCGCGTGAATTTAAGGAACACGGCTTTGAAAATATGGAAGGCTATCTAGGTATCGCCAGCGACCTTATTTCTTGCGATAAGAAGTATAACGAAATTGTGAAATATTTGCTCGGCGCGGTTATCGTTGCCGAAGATATTGATTATGCAACTAAAATTGCTAAAAACCAAGGTTGTCGTGTTAAGGTTGTAACCCTTGACGGTCAGGTAGTAAATCCCGGTGGTTCTTTAACGGGCGGTTCGGTTGCTAAGAATTCGGGTCTTCTTTCGCGTTCTAACGATATTAAGTCTATTGAAAACGATGTCGAAGCCCTTAAGTTAAAACTCAAGGAAATTGAAACTAAGCTTAACGATGCTAATGCCACAGTCGGCGAAGTTTTGGCTGATATAGAAGCATTAAAGGCTGACCTTACAACCGCTAATGAAGACAAAATTAGAGCGATTGCCGAGGTTAAGCGTATTGAGGATTTACGCCAAAATGCAAATACATCTTTGGCGGAATTTGAAACCGAAATGGACTCTAATAATCAAAAGCTTGAAAGCCTTAAAACCACCTCTAACGACAGTGCTAAGCAAATTGCTGAAATTGAGGCTCGAAAGCAGGAAATTCAGTCAGAGGTTGACAGTATGACAGGCGGTAGGGATAACCTTAACCTTACGCGTGAAAAGTTGACTTCGGATATTACCGCTATGAAGCTTTCGGTAATTGAAATTGCCAAGGATATTGAAGCGGTAGTTTTAAATACTGAAAACCTTAATAAAACCATCGAAGACCGCGCAACACGAAGCACGGCTATTGATAGTGAAATTGCGGTTTTGCAATTTAAGAATGAAAACCTAAAGGGCGAAATTGCAACCATCAGCGATAATATTGCTGAATATAAGAATAAAATCGAAGAAGCGCAAAAGGCGATTGAAGATTATATTGAAAAACGCAATCAAACCGAAAAAGCAGGTGTTGAGCTTCGCAACAGCGAACGCGAAAACACTTTAGAGCGTGAAAAAATCGGCGGCGAATTAGCTCGCCTTACCGAACGCAAGGAAGTTATGATGCGTGAATATGACGACGTTATTCGCCGCCTTTACGATGAATACGAACTTACTCGCAGTGAGGCTGAAAAAATCGGCATCGAGATTGAAAATTCTGTTACCGCTAAAAAGGATTTGGCTGATATTAAGAATAAAATCCGTTCACTCGGTAACGTTAACGTTTCGGCTATTGAAGAGTATAAGGAAGTTAGCGAAAGATATAACTTCTTGTCAACTCAAATCAACGATGTTGAGGCTACGCGCGCTCAATTACATAAGCTTATCAATCAATTGACCTCTCAAATGCAGGAAATATTTGTAGAAGGCTTCCAAAAAATTAGTGAAAACTTCTCCAAAACATTTACCGAACTTTTTGGTGGGGTCAGGCCTTCTTTAAGGCTTTCCGACCCTGAAAATATACTTGAAAGCGGCATTGATATTAACGTTAAGCTGCCAGGTAAAAGTGTTCCAAGCCTTGATGGCCTTTCGGGTGGTGAAAAGGCGCTTATCGCACTTTCAATTTATTTTGCAATTATGCGTGTTAATGCTCCGCCGTTCTGCTTCCTTGATGAAGTTGATACCGCGCTTGATGACATTAACGTTGAACGCTTTGCCGATTATATGCGCTCAAGTGAATTTGCAACACAGTTTATTTGCGTAACCCACCGCCGCGGCACAATGGAAGCGGCCGATATGCTTTACGGTGTTACAATGCAAGAAAAGGGCATTACCAAGCTTTTAGAGCTTAACGTGG
>JAZRBQ010000135.1:0-1716 GCA_045635145.1 Acutalibacteraceae bacterium
ATCGATTGTGGCTTCAAAAGCGGACGCAACGTTAAAGGTTTCAATAATCCAGCTTGTCAACGGGCCTGAAAAGCTATCAGCCGCAAAAGCCGAGCCTAAAAAGCCTGCCAAGGTAATGCAAACCTGGATTGTTGATAAAAATCCTGTGGGATTTTTAATCATTTTAAGCATCTTTTTAGCTTTTTTATCGCCATCTTCCGCTTTGGCTTTAACCTTGTTTTCATTTAAGGAAACCACAGCAATTTCAGTTGCGGCAAAAATAGCATTGATTGCTATAAGTAATAATTGAAATAGTAATTGTAATATAATTTTATCTTTCATTTTTTAATAACCCTCCAAATTTTAAAAGAAAACGTTTCTTCTAACAACGCATAAAGCCTGAAAAACAAAGAGCTTTAAAGCTTGTGAACTTGGGGGTCTTTTGATTAGTTGCACTGATCATATACCGGCAACTTCGGGGAAGCGGATCCGTAAAACCATCTCCTTAATATATTATAGTGCAAACATTATACCACATATTATATTTTTATGCAAGTAGCAAAAAAACGGAGATATTTCTATCTCCGTTTAATTTGTTTTTTAAAATTAGTCTTCTTTTCTCTTCTTGGAAACTACTACAAGTGCGATTAAAGCAAATGCAACAGTTGCAATTAAAGCTACGGGAAGAACGTCGCCTGTGCCTGCGGGTGCTGCAATATAAACAAGCTCATAATCCCATCTGGTGCTATCGGCAATAGTTTCAAAGCCACGGGCAACTTCCTGGCCGAAGAGCACGGTTACCTTTGTGCCTTCTTCAACTGCAACGCCGTCTGTCTTTAAAGTGAATCTTGCAAAAAGTGTCTCGTAAGATACTTCTTGTTCAGCTACAAGAACCTTATCATCAAAGGTTTCGCAGGTGAAGGTGATTTCAGCTTTATCGCCTGCTTCAATGGTAACAAAGCCTTCGTTTTCAGCGCCTTCAGGTGTTCTCCAAGTATTTGAACCGCCAACCTTAACAAGAGACTGAAGTTCAAATTTAACCATAATATCAAAGTCATTATCGTTAATTACTGTAACCTTCTTTGTAAACTTAGTGCCTTCGATATCGGATTTGATAACAAGACCACCGCTTGTTGATGTTATGAAATATGCGTTATTGAACGTAATTTCCTCTAAAGCTGTTACTGACATACCTGTAGGAATCTTTGGTGCTTCATACTTAGGAAGCTCTTCCTTGGTTAACATTGTCCTTGTAAAAGCAGTATCGTTTACGTATGACTTAACAAACCAATCGTTCTCGTCTTCGGTTGCGGAAGCAATAATAAATTCATTACCGTTTGCATTTACTTCTGCAAACTTAATGTTAAAGCGAATACGAAGCTGGCTCAAAGTTGCGGTGTATTGATTTGTAGCATCAAGTGTTGTAACGCCGTTAACAAATGCGGCAGAGATTGTCATTTCTTTATATTCACCGGGCTCAATTACTGCCTTTACCTTTCCGTCAGCGGTGCTGGCGCCCTTACCGGTGTTATTGTTAAAGAGAAGCTCTACAGTCATATTTGTGTTGCTTGTATTGTAAACACGATAGCTGTGGGTAATTGTACCGTTAAAGGTATCATCGTTTTCCATATATTTACCAACATTGCTCCAGTTAGCAAGGTTGTATGTGGTTGTTTTTGATTCCTTTTCAACAAACTTGGCAGCAATATACTTAGGCGGTGTTGTTGGAACAGCAGG
>JAZRBQ010000136.1:0-15300 GCA_045635145.1 Acutalibacteraceae bacterium
GGAAGCGTCACAGGCGGTATGCAGCAAGGCGGTATGCAACGGCCTGCAGACTTCCCCCAAGGCGAGAGACCGCAATTTAACCCTGACGAAATGCCACAAATGCCAAACGGCGCCACCCCGCCCGATTTCCAAAACGGCGAAATGCCCGAACTTCCCGAAGGCGATTTCCCCGAAATGCCGCAAGGCGAACGCCCAAACTTCCAAAACGGTGATTTTGGTCAATTCTTTGAACAATCTACAAGCGAGCTTTCTACCGAATTTAAAATCGTAAAAGGTGGAAATATATTTAGCAGAATTATGCTTTCACAATAACACACAAAACCAAAAGCCAAGCATTACGCTTGGCTTTTACTTTTTACTGTTGAACTTCTGCCTGTTCGAATTTGGGATCGAAGGTTTTGCCGTGGAAGCATACCCAAGAATTACCTTGGTTTACTTCAAGCGGTGTGCCGTCAAGGGTTGTAAATTTAAGACTGCTTGAAGAACTGCCCTTAGCCCACTTGATTGGGGTGTAAGTGCCGTTTACACAGTAGTAACCCTCGCCTTTTGTAAGGTCAACACGCTTGTGCTTGCCGTCGGGATAATAGCTAATCGAAGTTTCAAGCACAAACACGTTTTTAAACTTTTCGTTTTCGCCTGTATAATAGTCCTTACGTTCGGTATCACGGAAATATCTTACGTACTTACCACTCTCGGCATCAAATTTAAATACCGATGTATATTGCTTAGAGAAGGTAACCGTTACGGTGTTTGCTATATCGGTGTATGTAACAGCGGTTTCCTTATCGGCAAATTTTTGCCAGTTTTCGTTGCTTTCGGCTGTGGTTTTATAATTCTTTTTATTAAGCCATTCCCAAATCTTATCGCCATAGCCATAAAGGGTGTGTTCACTAGCTAAACCTTCGTTTCTGATTCTAACACCGGCATTATTGGTATCTAATGCTAATCTTTGGGTGTCGTTTAAGTGGGGTCTTGCATAGTGGGGGTCTTGTCCGTGATGGATATAAATAGCGCTGTGGCCCATTGACAAATCAATGTAAGGATAGCGCGCCGAACGCACAGTGCCCACCTTTTCAACCTTAGAAATATCCTTATAAACCGCCATAAGACGAGTAATGCCGCCTTCTACTTCGGTTTCATAAACGATATCGGCCTGTGAGAGACCTGTTTGAACCTTTTGTGCTATCGAAATATTGTTAATCATAATAGCAACGGGGCGGTAATTTGCCACGTCCTTATCGAGTAAGTTTTGTTCGCCCGTTAGATTGTTGGTGTAATAAACAATTTCGGGTTCCTTATTAACGGGTTTGCTTTCAGCGGGGGTTGAGCTTGATGCATCTTCATTCGACTTGCAACCAACGAGTGCCAACATACACACGCACAAAAGCAAGGCCATAATCTTTTTAAACATTGTCTTTGCCTCCAAAATATTGTACCTAATAGATATACTATACTACAAAACACCTCCTTTTTCAACAAGAAAATTTAGGCATAACAAACTGAACCATACCTTTTCATTGTTTTTTCATTATTCGCTATTAATTAAAAAACTCCCCGAAGGGAGTTTTTTTAATCTTCATCTTCTAATTCAAACAATTCGCAAACGCCTATTCGCTCAATTCGGTAGCCGTCGGTTTTAAGCACCGTAATTTCAAGGTTTTCCCAAGTAAAGCTGCTGCCCTCCTCGGCTTCGCCTTCAAGCATTGTAAGCGTCCAACCGCCCACTGTTGCGGTATCGGCTTCAAAATCTTCGTCTTCATCAATATCAATATCGAACTCGTCAAAGAAATCATAAACACGCATATCGCCGTCGGCTTCAAAATGGGTGTCGTCAATGGCGACAAATTCACGCTCGATTTCGTCCGATTCGTCGAAAATTTCGCCCACCAACTGTTCAAGCACGTCTTCCATTGTTAAAATACCCATTGTGCCGCCGTATTCGTCAAGAACGACTACCATGTGGCATTTGTTTTCCTTCATTTTTTCAAGCACGTCGGGTAACGGCATTGTTTTGTGAACAAAGGTTACCGGCAATAACAACTCACGGATATTAACCTTACCTTTTTCAACATAAGTTTTATAAAAATGGTTAAGGTGAAGTATGCCGATAATATTATCGGTGCTATCTTCAAAAACGGGAATGCGTGAGTAGGTGGTTTCTTCACACTTCTTAATATTCACTTCGTACGGGTCGCGAATGTCAATAGCATCCATATCAAGACGGTGGGTAATGATTTCGTAAGCCAACACGTCGTCAAAATCAAGGGCGTTTTGCAAAAGGTCACACTGTTCTTCGTCAAGCACACCTTCGTCTTCAACAATATCAATAATATTTTCAAAATCGTCTTCGGATACGGCTTCGCTGTCATCCATTTTGTTTGCCCAAATTTTTGAAACAAGGTTAACAAATGCAGTTATTACAATATTAAAGGGTTTTAAAATAATTGAAATAACGCGCATAGGTACCGCCGAAAAAGCGCAAAAAGCTTCGGGCAACATTTTTGCAATAACCTTTGGAATAATTTCGCCAAAGGTTAAAATAATAAAGGTCATTATAAGGGTTGAAGTCCAGGCATAGCCTTCGCCCCACCAGCCTATAACTATAACCGTAGCAATAGAGGAAGCCGCCATATTAGCAATATTGTTGCCAACCAAAATACTGCTTAAAAGGTTATCGTAATCATCTAAAATGCGAATAGCCGTTCTAAGCGACAGCGTATCCTTGGTTTTTAGCATACTTTTAAGTCTTACAGGGTTTGCCGATGAAAAGGCAATTTCGGTAGCTGAGAAAAATGCCGAAACCAAAACCAAAAGAAAAATCGATATGTATTCGAGAGCACTAATCATCTAAAGCACCCCCTATATCATTTTCATCATAAATTTCGCCCACAAGCTCTTCCAAAATATCTTCAACCGTAAGAATGCCCACAACATTGCCGTCCTTACCCCTTACAAAGCTTAAATTACGGCGATGGTTACTCATTTCGGTTAAAACGTCGTCAATAGCTTCGTCGGCATCGACGTAATAGGGATAGTCAATAATACTTGCCAAAATAACCATTTTGGGATTTTTCATATAAGCCTTAAAGAAATTTCTTATTTGCAAAACACCCTTAATGTTCCCTTTACGGTCGGTAACGGGAATACGGGAATGGATTGACTTTTTAAGAATTCTAAGTATTTCGGGTGTTTTAAGGGCAACCGAAATATGCTCAACCTTGTCCCAGGGTGTCATAATTTCGCCCGCGGTAGAGTTTGAAAACTCTAGCGCAGATTTCATAAGTTCGCCCTTTTCTTCATCAAAACCGTCTTCTTCCGAAATGTTTTCAACAATATCGGTAAGTTCTTCTTCGGTCATAGTAACCTGATTTTCCGCCTTGGCTTTAAACGGCTTTGAAACAAAGGTAGAAAGCGCGGTAAACATAATCGATACAGGCTTTAAAACCTTCATTAAAACTATAAGCGGAAGGGAAGCAAATTCGGCAAACTTTTCGTTACAAGAGCGAGCAAAGGATTTTGGCAAAATTTCCCCAAAAATAAAAATAACCACAGTTGCAACAATAGTCGCCACCGTAACCCAATACGCACCTAAATGCAAGGTTATAGCAGTTGCAAGTGTTGCACAACCGATATTCACAAGGTTGTTGCCAATAAGCAAAACGGACAAAGCCTCGTCAAAGTTATCTAAAAGCCAAAGCACACGCTTTGCACTTTTTTTGCCTTTTGAAGCCTTGCTCATCATATGAATACGGTTAACTGAAGCTAAAGAAATCTCGGTTCCTGAAAAATAACCGCTTAACACTATTAAAATTACAAATAAAATAATACTGACCGCAGGACCTTCGTCCACAGCTATCAACCATCCTTTCTTTAAAACAAGTACATATTACAGCAAATAGCAGGTTTTGTCAAATGGTTTTTGTAAAGAAAGCGGAACTATATAGGCTAATTGTAGGGTCGATTCACGAATCTACCGTAAAATACCGCCAAACCTAACGGATGATTCGTGAATCGCCCGTACGAATAGTCTTTATAGATTAATCTTTAATTCCGCATTGCGAATTACGAATTCCTAATTTAAAATATATTGCCTTTTTTAAGATTATAGTATATAATATATTTTGAATAATTATGAGCGGAGGGAAAATTTTGGATATTGCTATCGGTGACAAGCTACTTATGAAGAAAAAGCACCCTTGCGGTAACGATATTTTTACCGTAACACGTATCGGTATGGATTTTCGCCTTCGTTGTGACGGCTGCGGCCACGAAGTAATGCTTCCCCGCCAAAAAGCCGAAAAGGGACTTAAAAAAATAATTAAAAATGGTGAAGAAAATGTTTGATAAATTAGAATCGGTTGTAAACCGCTATGAACAAATCGGTATGGAGCTTACCCGCCCCGACATTGCATCGAATAACGAATTGTTCCGCAAACTTATGAAGGAGCACAGCGACCTTACCCCGATAGTTGAAAAATACCGCGAATATACCGCGGCTAAAGAATCAGAAAAAGACGCTTTAGAAATTTTGGCAGAGCCTAATCTTGACAAGGATTTTAAAGAACTTGCCGAAGAAGAGCTTAAAACCGCAAAGGAAAATATTGCTATATTTTCTGAAGAATTAAAGATTTTGCTTTTACCTAAAGACCCCAACGACGACAAAAACGTTATTATCGAAATCCGTGGCGGTGCAGGCGGTGAAGAAGCAGCGCTTTTTGCAGGCTCGCTTTACCGTATGTACACAATGTACGCCGACTCTAAGCGTTGGTCTTACGAAATTATGAACGCCAACGAAACCGAGCTTGGCGGATATAAGGAAATCTGCTTTATGATTGAGGGTAGCGGCGCTTATTCACGCTTTAAGTACGAAAGCGGCGTTCACCGTGTTCAGCGTGTGCCCGATACCGAAACACAGGGTCGTATTCACACCTCAACCGTTACAGTAGCGGTACTTCCCGAAGCCGACGACGTTGAGCTTGAAATCAACCCTGCCGACCTTAAAATTGACACCTTCCGTTCATCAGGCGCGGGCGGTCAGCACATTAACAAAACCTCGTCTGCTATTCGTGTAACCCACATTCCTACAGGTACCGTTGTTGAATGTCAGGACGAGCGTAGCCAGTTTAAAAACAAAGACAAGGCGCTTAAAATTTTGCGTTCTCGTCTTTTGGACGAAGAACAAAGAAAGCACGATGAAGCCATCGCATCCGACCGTAAGAGTCAGGTAGGCACAGGTGACCGTAGCGAACGTATTCGCACCTACAACTATCCCCAAGGACGTGTTACCGACCATAGAATTGGTCTTACCCTTTACAAGTTAGAACAAATTTTAAACGGCGACATTAACGAAGTGGTAGATGCGCTCATCACCCACTACCGCACCGAAGCATTAAAGGCTGAGGAAAACGCTTAATGAAAACGCTTCAACTAATTCCCGAAAGCAACGGAATTGCGACAGCTTGCAAAATTTTGCAAAGCGGCGGCGTTGTAGCAATGCCGACCGAAACGGTTTACGGTCTTGCTGCCAACGCTTATGACGAAACGGCCATTGCAAAAATTTTCGAAGCCAAGGGCAGACCGCAGGACAACCCGCTTATAGTTCATATTGCAAGTATTGATACGCTGTATGAATTGGCAAGCGAAGTGCCGCAAACCGCTTTAAAATGCGCCGAAAAGTTTTGGCCGGGCCCACTTACTATGGTGCTTAAAAAAACCGAAAAAGTTCCAAACGCTGTATCGGCAGGGCTCAGTACCGTAGCAATTCGTATGCCTTCAAATAAAATCGCACACACCCTTATTAAAGAAAGCGGCTTGCCGTTAGCGGCGCCTTCGGCCAATATTTCGGGCAGTCCAAGTCCTACAACCGCCAGCCACGTTATTGCCGATATGCAGGGTAAAATAGACGCCGTTATAATGGGTGACGATTGCGAAGTAGGTGTAGAATCTACCGTTATAACCCTAGCGGGTGACCACCCCGTGCTATTGCGACCGGGCGGTGTCACGTTAGAGCAATTACGCGAAGTATTACCCGACGTGCAAGTCAACCCCGCTGTTTTAGAAGAACTTAAAGTGGGTGAAAAAGCGGCTTCACCGGGTATGAAATACAAACACTATGCCCCCAAAGCCGAAACATATTTGGTTGAAGGCGAAAGCTTCGCCGATTTTGTTAACCAAAAGCCCGATTCGGTGGCGGTTTGCTTTTTAGAAGAAGCCGCCAAAATCAAAATCCCTAAAATTGTTTACGGCAGTCGCGAAAGCGGTGAAACTCAAGCACAAAATATTTTCGCCGTGCTTCGTGACATTGACGAAAAAGGCATAAAAACCGCTTATATCCACGCACCACAAAAGGACGGCATCGGCCTTGCGGTTTATAACCGTCTTATCCGTGCCGCCGCATTTAAGGTGATAAAATTATGAAAATTATAATTGGTCTTACAGGTCCTACGGGCGCCGGCAAAAGCAGCGCCGCAAAGCTGTGTGAAAAATTGGGTTTAAGCCTTATCGACTGTGACAAGGTAGCGCGTCAGGCTGTAGAAAAAGGCACCGACGGATTGAAAGCTTTATGCACCGCTTTTTCTGACGAAATATTAAACCCCGACGGCACACTAAACCGCAAAAAATTGGCATCTATTGCCTTCGCTTCACCCGACAAAACACAGCTTTTGAATGATACCACATTCCCATTTATAAAAGAGCTTGTGTTAAAAGGCACCGAAAAAGGCAACACTTTATTAGACGCCCCCACCCTTTTTGAAAGCGGCATAAACGAAATTTGCTTTAAAACCGTTGCCGTTTTGTGCGAAAAGCAAATCCGCAAAGCACGAATAATGAAACGGGATAATTTAACCGAAGAAGAAGCACTTCTTCGGATGAATGCAGGTAAAGACGACGCTTTTTACATCAAAAACGCCGATTATATAATTTACAACAACAGCGGCGAGGTTGAATTCTTAAACCAATTTGAAGCAACCTTAACCAAAATTTTAAAGTTAGGAGAAAACTTATGAGCGACATTAAAACTTTAAAGGAAAATCTATTTTACAACCGCAAAAACGGCAGACTTAAGGCAAGCGACGAAACCTTGGCACAGGCTGATAGCTATTGCGAAGGCTACAAAGCATTTTTAGACGCTGCTAAAACCGAACGCGAAGCTGTAGAAGAAGCCGTAAAATTAGCCGAAGCAAAGGGCTTTGTACCTTTTGTAATCGGTCAAAAATACAACGCAGGCGATAAGGTTTATTTCAACAACCGCGGCAAGTCGATTGCTTTTGCCGTAATCGGTAAAGAAACAGCCGATAAGGGCGTTAACATCACCGCCGCTCATATCGACTCCCCTCGCCTTGACCTTAAACCCAACCCCTTATACGAAGAAGTGGATTTTGCACTCTTTAAAACCCACTACTACGGCGGTATCAGAAAATATCAATGGGTTGCTATTCCGTTAGCACTCCACGGCGTATTCGCCCTTAAAGACGGCTCTACCATAAAAGTTTCTATCGGCGAAAAGGACGATGAACCAAAGTTTGTTATTAACGACCTTCTTCCCCACCTTTCAGCCGAACAGGACAAGCGCACCTTGTCAGGCGGTATTAAGGGCGAAGAACTTAACGTTTTGGTTGGCAGCCACCCCTTTAAAGACGACGAAGGCAGCGAGCTTGTTAAGCTTAACATCTTAAAACTTTTAAACGAAAAATACGGTATCACCGAAGAAGATTTCTTATCTGCCGAGCTTGAAATTGTACCCGCTTTCAAGGCGACCGATTTAGGTTTCGACCGTTCTTTAATCGGCGCTTACGGTCAAGACGACCGCGTTTGTGCTTACCCCGCTTTAACCGCTATTTTAGACATTGACGTTCCCGAAAAGACCGCTCTCGCTATCCTTGCCGATAAGGAAGAAATCGGCTCTTGCGGTAACACAGGTTTGGAATCCGACTTCTTGCGCTACATTATCGGCGACATTTCAACAATGCAGGGTGTTGACGTTACTGTTGCACTTCGCAATTCAAAGTGCCTTTCTGCCGACGTTAACGCAGGTTTAGACCCCACTTTCCAAGACGTTATGGAAAAGCGCAACGCAAGTATGCTTAACTACGGCGTAGTTTTAACCAAATACACAGGCGCTCGCGGCAAGTCAGGCACATCTGACGCTTCGGCCGAATTTGTAGCATCTGTTCGCAGCATGCTTGACAGCGCCGACATCATTTGGCAAACAGGCGAACTTGGCAAGGTTGACATGGGTGGCGGCGGCACCGTTGCTATGTTTATTGCAAACCGCGGTGTTGACGTTGTTGACTTGGGCGTTCCCGTGCTTTCAATGCACGCACCTTTTGAAACC
Organism: Acutalibacteraceae bacterium; assembly: GCA_045635145.1. Classification (GTDB taxonomy): domain Bacteria; phylum Bacillota; class Clostridia; order Oscillospirales; family Acutalibacteraceae; genus UBA737. The sequence continues at coordinate 8,336 of JAZRBQ010000136.1, forward strand.
ACATCTAAGCTTGACGTTTATATGTGCTACCGCGCAATGTACGAATTTATGAAATAATTAACACCCCGCGCTTTACCGCATAAAATGTAATAACCGCGGTAAATTTTAAAAGGGTGTTAAATATGACAGATTCTAGATTTACAAACGCAGCAAACTGCACCTGTGAGGGTCGCGCCTGTGTTAACAGAGTATTAGCGATTTTAGCGATTATTTTAAGCTTGGTGCTAGGCCTTATTCTTGGCAGCGTTTTTGCCACAGCAATAACCATGGCGCTTATCCCCTTAATTATTTTTGCAGTAGCGCTTTTACTTGCGATTTTAATTGTTTTCTTTACAAGACAGTGTAACTGTCGCAATAATTAAAACTTAAAACAGCGTAGTAAAATACTACGCTGTTTTTTATTCACCATACAATTTTTCAATTTGCTTTTTATACCTATCCTCTTCCGAAAAGATACAGCCGCAATATTTTTGCATATAGAAGCCTTTTTCACGGGCTTCTTTATTTTTTTCTCTAAAATTCGGTCTAAAATCGCGGTATAAAAATTCTACGCCGTATTCCTTTGCCCATCTTTCCCCCGCTTTTTTAATTGCTTCGTGGTCTTGATAAAGGCTGCAAAGCAAGGTGGTTGTAAAGTGGGTGTAGCCATGCTCGGCGGCATATTCTGCAGTTTCTTCTAAGCGGTGTTCATAACAATAAACACAACGCTTATCAATATCACTCACCACATTTTGCACAAACTCGCGAAGTCCGTAATTTTCTTTTAAGCGAAGTTCTAAGCCAATTTCTTTCGCATATTCCACAAGACAATTTCGGCGGGCTTCATACTCTTTAAAGGGGTGAATATTTGGATTATACCAAAATAACGTGGGGGTTATCCCCTCGTTTTGCAAAGGCTCTATACAAGAAAGCGAACAGGGCGCGCAACAACAATGAAGTAATACTTTTTTCATAAAAACTCCTTAAAGTCTTATTATATTCGGCAAAACACCGTTAGGCTCAATATCAATAACGGCATAAGATTCATAAAAATCACGCCCACGCGAGCAAGAGCCGGGATTCACAATATAAATCCCGTCTTCATATAATATTTTAGACACGTGTGTGTGGCCGTAAAGCACAATATCATAACCGCCCTTTTGGGCATTTTCCAGCAATCTTTCGGTTCCGTATTTAACCGAAAGGGTGTGCCCGTGGGTGTAGAAAATCCGCTTGCCGCCAACCTCAGCTATAGCCGACGAGGGATAGGTAGAATAATAATCACAGTTGCCCGACACAATATGAAATTGCATTTTGGGGAAAAGATACTCAAAATCTTCAATATCCGCCGTGCAATCGCCCAAAAAGAAGACGTGTTGGGCTTTACTTTGGGCTGAAAGTATTTTTTCAATAACCGCGCCGCGCCCGTGCGAATCAGAAATTACCACAATTCTCAAAAAATCACCTTTAATTCTAAAAGAAAAATAACAGCATAAGTATATACAGGGGGGTATTTTATGAATAACAACGATATGAATTTTGAAAAAATTTTAGCGGGAAGCGACGGTAAAATAAACCGTGCCGATTTAGAAAAAGCCGTAAAATCGGGCAACACCGCACCGCTTGTCAACAATCTTTCGGACAACGATAAGCAAAAATTAAACAACATTTTAAACAACAAAGACGAGCTTGAACGACTGCTTACAAGCCCACAGGCGCGCCTTATTTTAAAAATGCTTGGCGGAAAAGAAAATGGATGACCTAAACCTTAAATTAGCCCAAATCTTAAACGACCCCGAAAGTATGAACCGTGTTCGCGAAATGGCGGAAAGCATACTTTCGCAAAATAACGAAGCCAAAGAAGAAAAACCCACTTCGCCTATCGGCGCGGTCGATTCAGCCGAGCTTATGAAGATAATGTCAATCGTGGGAAGGCTTCAAAACCAAGGTGACGACGCAAGAACCAGTCTGCTTGCCGCATTAAAGCCGCATTTAAGCGAGCCAAAGCGCGAAAAGGTTGACACCGCAATTAAAATTTTACGCCTTTTAGAGCTTTTACCCTTATTAAAGGAAAGCGGCGTTTTGGGTAAACTTTTATGAATGAGCCACTAAACAAAGCAAAGGACGAAGCTATAAAGCGTATGATGGAAACCCATTCCCGCAGTGTTTATAAAGAAACCGAAAAACCCGCAAAACCGCCACCGCAAAACCAAAATTCATCCTTTGGCGGACTTAATATTCCGTTTTTAGAAAACCTTAAAACCGACGGTGACTTAACCCTTATATTAGGTATTTTGCTTTTGCTTTTAAGCGAAAAAGCCGACAAACGCCTGCTTTTTGCCCTGATTTATATTCTACTTTAAAAGAGTATATTTGAAGACCAAATATACTCTTTTATTTATGCGGTTTTATAAAAATGCGAAATTGTAAAGGCGGCGGTAAATACACCGAAGCACAAAACGCTGAACATTACGTTTATATCGGTATGAAGGTAACCCTGTGCGCCGAAAATATTAATACCAAAATATGCAATAGCCTGCGCGTTGCAAACGATGGATGCCGCAAGACCTGTTGCCAAAATTTTACGGAAGTTTAAATCGGTATCAAGATTATTATAAAGCTTAGCGTAATTTATAAAGAAAAGCATAAGCAAGCAATAAGCCGCCACAAGCAAAACGTTATCGCTAATAAGCGCCAAGGATGAAACGCTTATAAAAGAAAAAATCGTTTTTGCCATTGCATAAAGGCAAGGAATTATGTGTAAAATCGGCAAAAGCTTAAACTTAAAAATACCCTGCAATGCCACCGTCACAAAATAGGCTATTGCAACGACAGTCATAATCTTTACCATAGAAATCTGCCAAGAAAGTGCGGTTGAAGGGAACTTTTGATGCAAAAGCTCGTTTGCTAAAACAAGCGCCATACCGATTGAAGAAAAAACCAAAAACAAATTAATTTTTGGTGGTTTTTCGGGCGTTTTGTAAGCCTTAAAGGCGGTCAAATAAACATAAGCACTAACGGCGAAAATAACAGCCATCATAATAACGCCGAAGGTTTCTTTACCGCTTATATAAAAGCCTGTGTTACTTTCTACCGCAAATGCCAACTGCAAAACTCTAGCGGCTATACAAGCGGGCAAGCCAAGGCAAAAGCCCAACAATATTTTTTTAAAACTCATTTTCTACTCCAAAACATTAAAGTTAATTTAAAATCATATATTTAATATTATAATGCCTATTTTAAAAAGTCAACAAATATGTTTAAAAAGAAGGGTTTTTATGAAAAAAATATTTGCAATTTCGGTTTTATTGTTAGCTGCTTTATTACTTTTGCCCCTTTGCGCTTTCCAAAGCGGAGAAAATACTTCGCCTAAAATTGAGGTTTCAAACGAGACTCAAATCCCACCCTCGCCCCAAAGTCTTAAGGTGCTAATAAGTGAAACGGGTGAAATTAAAGAAATGGCGGTTAGCGATTATCTTTTCGGTGTTCTTGCGGGTGAAATGCCCGCCCTTTACGAAGAAGAAGCCTTAAAAGCGCAGGCGGTTTGCGCTTATACCTTTACTCTGTGGCGCCAAAAAGGAAATCGTGACAAGGGGTATGATATTACCGACAATTACAAAGTGGACCAATGCTACATAACCGAAGATGCCGCGCGCAAAAAATGGGGCAGCCACGCAGATGAATACATACTGAAGCTACAAAAAGCCATTGCCGACACCCAAAACGAAGTCTTGACCTATAACGGCGAGATTATTTTATCGGTTTATCACGCGGTATCTAGTGGCAGTACCGAAAGCGCCAAAAACGTTTGGGGTGGCGACTATCCCTATTTACAATCGGTTTCGAGCGTGGGCGACAAATTGGCCAAAAACTATATTTCGCAAGCCGAATTCACACCCGAAGAAATTAAAAAAGCCTTTGAAAGCACCGAAGAAATTACGAAAAATCCCTTTAGCGACCTTAAACGTACCGACGCCGGTACCGTTAAAACCATAAAATTTTGCGGCGAAGAATATAAAGGTAGCGAAATCAGAGAAAAACTCGATTTAAAATCTTCAAATTTTGAGGTAGAGTTTAACGACGGCAAGATTATATTCACCGTTTATGGCTACGGCCACGGGGTTGGTATGAGCCAAAACGGCGCAAACTATATGGCACAGCAAGGCAGTAATTATAAAGAAATTTTAAGCCATTACTATAAAGGTACGGCAGTTATTAAAAATTAAAAAATCCCGACTGAAAAGTCGGGATTTTGTTATATTTTTTCGCTGTATTTTTTTATTGCTTCAAAACTTTCTTCGCTTATATGGTGTTCAATTTTACAGGCATCGTGCGATGCGGTTTCGCTCGATACACCCAACTTTTCAAGAAAGCCTGTCAAGACGGTGTGGCGTTCATACATACGCTCGGCGATTTTTTTACCTTCATCGGTCAGGGTAATATAACCCTTCGAATCAACCACTATAAGCTCAGCCTTTTTAAGAAGACCCACCGCGCGCGACACCGAAGGCTTTGAAAAGCCCAAATCGGTTGCAATGTCAAGCGAACGGACATAGGGCATCTTGCGGGAAAGCAACAAAATAGTTTCAAGGTACATTTCGCCCGATTCGTAAATTTGCATTAAAGCCACCTGCCTTAATTAAAATTAAACCTTTTTAACACCGATGGTAACCTTTTGGTCGTTAATATCCCATTCCTTTACAAAGCCTTGAGGCTCGGTAACGGTTAAGGAGTCAGCCAAGGTGTCACCTACGATATCAGCAGTCTTATCAACTGCAATATTGCAAACCTTTTCGCTACCTGTGATGGTAATTTCGATATGGTCGGTTACGTTGAAGTCAGCTTCCTTACGCATTGTTTGAATCTTACTTACAAGTTCACGAACAAAGCCTTCTACAATAAGTTCTTCGGTAAGAACTGTGTCGAGTGCGACAGTAATACCGTTGTCGCTGAGTGTGAAGAAGCCTTCCTTTTGAGCCGCGTCAATAAGCAAATCTTCGGTTTCAAGTTCAATATCGCCGATAGAAAGTGTAAGTGTCAATTTGCCGGTTTCGTCGAGCTGTTTTTTAGCGGCGTTGCCGTCGATTTCGGCTAAAGCGGTGCGGATTTCGCCCAACTGTTTGCCGTACTTAGGACCTAAAGTCTTAAGCTGAGGCTTAAAGGTGTAGGTAACAAAGTTATCAACCTCGCCTGTAAAGTCAACGTTCTTAATATTAAGTTCGTCCTTGATAATATCAACAAAGCTATCTTCAACATCGCCGTCTAATTTAACGTACATTGTGTTAAGGGGTTGACGGTTTTTACGTGAAGAGCCGTTACGAGCCGCACGACCGAGAACTACAATTTCGAGCACCTTTTCCATTTGGTTTTCAAGGTTTTCGTCGATAAGACTTTCATCTACAACGGGGAAATCGCAAAGGTGGATACTCTCAGGAGCGGTTTTATCAACGCTGATAACGAGGTTTTGGTAGATATTTTCCGCCATAAACGGAATCATAGGAGCAGCAGTCTTCGCGGTGGTAACAAGCGCGGTGTAAAGGGTTAAGTATGCCGCAATCTTGTCGTCGGTCATACCCTGTACCCAATAACGTTCACGGCCACGGCGAACATACCAGTTACTCATTTCGTCCACAAATTCCTGCAAAGCGCGAGCGGCTTCAGGAATACGGTAGTTAGCCAAATTATAGTCAACGGTCTTAACCATTGAGTTGAGTTTTGAGAGTAACCACTTATCCATTACGGTTAATTCGTAATCGCCGATGTTATATTTTGTAGGGTCAAACTTATCAATATTAGCGTAAAGCACGTAGAAAGCGTAGGTATTCCAAAGTGTGCCCATAAACTTGCGTTGACCTTCTACAACGGCTTTGCCGTGGAAACGGTTAGGAAGCCACGGAGCAGAGTTAGTATAGAAATACCAACGGATAGCGTCTGCGCCGTAGTTTTCAAGTGCGTCAAACGGGTCAACAGCGTTACCCTTAGATTTACTCATCTTTTGACCGTTTTCGTCCTGAACGTGACCTAAAACGATAACGTTTTTATAAGGTGCTTTGTTGAAAATAAGGGTAGAAATTGCAAGAAGTGAATAGAACCAACCGCGAGTCTGGTCAACCGCTTCGGAAATAAAGTCAGCGGGGAATTGCGCTTCAAACAAATCCTTATTTTCAAATGGGTAGTGATGCTGTGCGAAAGGCATTGCGCCCGAGTCAAACCAACAGTCAATAACTTCGGGAACACGGTGCATTTGCTTACCACATTCGGGACATTTAATAGTAACCGCGTCAATGTATGGGCGGTGGAGTTCGATATCATCAGGGCAGTTATCGGACATTGATTTTAATTCTTCAATACTGCCGATTGCGTGGTGGTGACCACATTCGCAGGTCCAGATATTAAGCGGTGTACCCCAATATCTGTTACGAGAGATACCCCAGTCCTGAACGTTTTGTAACCAGTCGCCGAAACGACCCTTACCAATGCTTTCAGGAATCCAATTAATTGTGTTATTGTTGCGGATAAGGTCTTCCTTAACGTCGGTCATCTTGATAAACCAAGATTCACGCGCGTAGTAGATAAGCGGAGTGTCACAACGCCAGCAGAAAGGATAATCGTGCTCAAACTTGGGAGCATCAAACAAAAGCCCTGCTTTTTCGAGGTCAACAAGCACGTCCTTGTCGGCATCCTTAACAAACTTGCCCGCATAAGGGGTTTCTTCGGTCATTTCGCCCTTGCCGTTTACAAACTGAACGAAGGGTAAATCGTACTTTCTGCCAACCTTAGAGTCGTCTTCACCGAATGCGGGCGCAATATGAACGATACCTGTACCGTCGCTCATTGTAACGTAACTATCACAGGTGATAAAGTGTGCCTTTTTGCGTTGCTTTTCGCAAACGGGCTTTACGAAATCGAATAACGGTTCGTATTCCTTATATTCGAGGTCTTGACCCTTATATTCTTCCAAAATTTCGTAAGCGGGAGCTTCTTCG
>JAZRBQ010000137.1:0-3617 GCA_045635145.1 Acutalibacteraceae bacterium
CGTTACAGTCGTCATCACAAGAGTTATCATATTTATGAGCTAATTTTGTAATGCTTCTTTCTTCGGCATAATCACAGAATTTACAAGCGTATTTTTCCTTGCCGTTTTCGGTGCATGAAGCTTTCTTCAACACCTTTACAAACTGCATTTGGTGTTTACCCTCTTCAACATAAATAACCGATTGTGCCAAAATTTCACCGTCTTGGTCCACTATTTTAACCAGCACGTAACCCGGTTTTAATGGCGAAAGTGTTGCTATTGCGGTTTTGGTTGCAACACCGTTTGCATTTGTTACAGAAGATTCCACCTTTGAAATTTTAGCAATGCTTTTGTCCGATACAATAAATTCAAAATCATAAACAGAAGAATAACTAAAATTAATGGTTTGGTCGGTGGTTAACTTTTTATCATAAGCTATCTTACGTTCATAACTGCAGACGTTACAAACCGCATCACAGGGGTCGTCAAAGGTGTGCTGATTTGTTGCGGGAATTACAGTATTTTGTGATGCCTTTACACCGCAATTGATACATTCTTGATGCTTAACGCCATTTTCAGCGCAGCTTTCTTTTTTATCAATCACCCATTCAAAATTGTGATTGGGCACCCTTATTTGACCGCAGGTGTTACAAGCGGTATCACAATTATTATCATATTTGTGACCTAATTTTGTAATACTTCTTTCTTCGGTATAATTGCAGAACTTGCAAATATATATGTTCTTCCCGTCCTCAGTACAGTTAGCCTCCTTCAAAAGCTTGTCGAACTGCATTTGGTGTTTGCCTTCTTCAACAAGCAAAACCTTTTCCGACCAAACTGTGCCATTCAAAGAAAGTGTTTTTATAGAAACCACGCCAATACTTATTGGGCTTATGGTTACTGTTTTGGTTTTATAAATCACACCCTCAATCGTTTCATCAGCTTCAATTATAGCGGTGATTTTTGCTATACCTTCATCAGATACCATTACTATAAAATCATTTGTTGATACAAATTTAAGTTTAATTTCTTGGTCGGTGTTAATAGTTAAATCATACGCCAAATCCCTAATTTGACCGCAAATATCACATACGGTATCGCTACCGTCAAGATATGTGTGTTTTCCTGTGGGACTAATTACGGTGTTCATATTTTGCGTATTGCCGCAAACCATACATTTTTGGTGCTTAAGTCCGCTTTCACCACAGTTGCCCGCTTTATCAATTATCCATTCAAATTTGTGCGAAGCCGCCCTTTCGGCGCCGCACTTATTGCAGTCAGCATCGCACGAATTATCGTAAGTATGCCCCGCTTGACAATTCTCATTACCGCCGCCCTCAACATACGACGTTCTTGAAATAGGATATTCATTTACAAATTCTAACGCTTCAAACTGTTCTTCAAGTGTATGCTTTTCAAAATCATTGCTGCCCTTTAAGTAATAATCATACTTAATTTTTCCGGCATCCCAAGTGCTATCAACAAAATAATAGAAATTGCCGATTTTTACAATGTTCCAAGCGTGTGCTTCGCCATTAGACCAACCTGTAACCGTGCGGCAACTAAGACCGCATTCGCGCGCAAGCCTGTAAAAAAGGTTGGCATAACCTTGGCAAACGGAAGTTTTATTAATAAGCGCCGCATAAGCCGAAAATTGAAGTGTATAAGCTTCATTGCCATAATGTTCATTATCATATACTACGTTTGATGTAATATAATCATAAATTACATCACATTTTTGCTTGTCGGTAGTATCCTTAGTAAATCCAAATTCTTTTACCAAATCATTAACCTTTTGGGTTACAACCTCTTCCTGTTGTTTGTCGGTAACATATTTAAAGTTAAAAATTATGGTATAATAAAAATTTATTTGATCGTTCGACCAATAGTTTATCCGCTCGGTTTCATAACCTAAATAGTGATAACGCAAATAGTCACCCTCATTAGCGTTTTGAGTTTCTATCAATGCATTATCAATCCAAGAAGTGTATTCATTCCTGATAGTTGTACTGTCGTGTTTTACCGTATCAGCAAATTTAATAGTTATATTTGATTGCCTGTTAATAAAACCCGTACGAATTACATCAACAAAGACCGATTTATCCTTAATATAGTTTTCGGGGTTATAATCACCGTCATCAGCCATATATACCCCATTTTCAAAAGAAATCGGGTCAATACTACCGCAAATTATCTTTTCTTCTGCCGCAAAAGCTACTGCTGATAAACTCAACGCAATCGAAAGAATCAATACCAAAGCCACAATAATCTTTAACATTCCCTTAAACATAGGCCACCTCCAAAACATATTTACATATATATTATAAAGGTTTTACACAACAATTGCAACACCAACCATAATTAAGCTGCTAAAACCACTTGAAATCCACTATTAGTTAAATTTTTAACAATATTTTTGTAAAAATTGCGAAATTTTTAAAATTCTTTGTTAATTTATTAACAATTCTATTGACAGGCAGTCATAATGCTCATATAATAGGATACATATTTTAAAAATCAATTTGGAGGTCATTATTATGGCAAGAGTTTATAATTTTAGCGCAGGTCCTTCTATGCTTCCCGAGGAAGTGTTAAAAACCGCAGCGGCAGAAATGCTCGAATTTGGCGAAAGCGGACAATCGGTTATGGAAATGTCCCACCGTTCTAAAGAATACCAAGCAATTTTTGACGAAACCGAAGCAAATCTTCGCGAAGTTATGAACATTCCCGATAATTACGAAGTTTTATTCTTACAAGGTGGCGCTTCTACCCAATTTGCAATGATTCCCTTAAACCTTATGACAAAGAACGGCAAGGCCGACTATATCATCACAGGTCAATGGGCTAACAAGGCTTATAAAGAAGCTGCTCGCTACGGCGCTGCACGCGAAGTTGCATCTTCTAAGGACAAGACATTTAGTTATATTCCTAAAACCACCGCTGCTGATTTTGATAAAGACGCTGACTACGTTCACATTTGTATGAACAACACCATCTACGGCACAAAGTACAACACCTTGCCTGACACAGGTGACGTTCCGCTCGTAGCTGATATTTCTAGCTGCATTTTGTCAGAACCGATTGATGTTTCTAAATTCGGTATGCTTTACGCAGGCGCTCAAAAGAACGTTGCTCCCGCAGGTGTTACAATCGTAATCATCCGTAAGGATTTAATTGGCAAGGCTATGGATATTACTCCCACCATGCTCAAGTATGACACCCATTCCGAAAACGGTTCTATGTTCAATACTCCCCCCTGCTACACCATCTACGTTGCAGGTCTTACTCTTAAGTGGATTAAGAAAATGGGCGGTCTTGAAGCTATGAAGGAACTCAACGAAAAGAAGGCTAAAATTCTTTACGATTTCCTTGACAATAGCAAACTCTTCAAGGGTACCGTTGTTCCCGAAGACCGTTCACTTATGAACGTTCCTTTTGTTACAGGTAACGACGAGTTAGACGCTAAATTCGTTGCTGAATCTAAAAAGGCAGGTTTCGTAAACCTTAAGGGTCACCGTTCGGTTGGTGGTATGCGTGCGTCTATCTACAATGCAATGCCCATCGAAGGCGTTGAAGCACTCGTTGCATTTATGAAGAAATTTGAAGAGGAGAATGCATAATGTATAAAATTAAAACAT
>JAZRBQ010000138.1:0-2287 GCA_045635145.1 Acutalibacteraceae bacterium
GGGAATACTGCTTTGTCAATCTGTTTTGCCAAAGCTTCTTTACACAAAATCAAACCGCCACGAGGACCACGAAGTGTCTTGTGAGTTGTAGTTGTAACAACATCAGCATATGGAACAGGGTTTGGATGCAAACCTGCAGCTACAAGACCTGCAATGTGAGCCATATCAACCATTAAATAAGCCCCAACTTCGTCAGCAATTTCACGGCAACGCTTAAAGTCAATTACTCTTGAATAAGCTGAAGCACCAACAACTAAAAGTTTAGGCTTGCATTCAAGGGCGATTTTTCTCATTTCGTCGTAGTCAATCATTTCGGTTTCGTTATTTACACCGTAAGGAACAATGTTGAAATATTTGCCCGAAATATTAACAGGTGAACCGTGAGATAAGTGACCACCTTGTTGTAAGTTCATACCCATAACGGTATCGCCAGGGTTAACGAGCGCAAAGAATGCAGCCAAGTTAGCATTAGCGCCGCTGTGGGGTTGTACGTTTGCAAAGTTACAACCGAAAAGCTTTTTAGCGCGATCTCTTGCGATTTCTTCAACAATGTCAACACATTGACAGCCGCCGTAGTAACGCTTAGAAGGATAACCTTCGGCATATTTATTTGTAAGAATACCGCCAGCTGCTAAAAGCACACCTTCAGAAACAATATTTTCACTTGCGATAAGTTCAATATTACCGCGTTGGCGGTTTAGTTCCTTTTCGCAAGCTTCGGCTACTTCGCTGTCAAAGTTCTTTAAATTTTCAAAAAAGTTCATTTCAATTTCTCCTTAGTGGTGGAATAAACGCATTCCTGTGAACGCCATTGCTATATCGTACTTGTTGCAGCAGTCAATAACTGCATCATCACGGATTGAACCGCCGGGTTCAGCAATGTAAGAAACACCGCTTCTATAAGCGCGTTCAATATTGTCGTCAAACGGGAAGAATGCGTCAGAACCTAATGCAACACCGCTGATGGTAGAAAGGTATTCCTTAATTTCGGCATCGGTTAAGGGTGCAGGTTGGGTTTTGAAGTATTTTTGCCAGTTGCCGTCAGCACAAACGTCTTCTTCGTTGCGATTGATATAACCGTCGATAACGTTGTCGCGTGTGGGACGAGCAATGTTGTCAAGGAAGGGAAGGTTTAATACCTTGTCGTGTTGGCGTAAGAACCAAGTGTCAGCCTTGCTACCTGCAAGACGGGTACAGTGAATACGTGATTGTTGACCTGCGCCAACACCAATTGCCTGACCATCAACAGCAAAGCAAACTGAGTTAGACTGTGTATATTTTAATGTAATAAGAGAAATGATTAAATCTCTCTTAGCGGTATCAGGAAGATTTTTGTTTTCGGTTACAAGGTTAGAAAGTAATGCTTCGTTAATTTCAAAGTTATTTCTGCCTTGTTCGAATGTTATACCGTAAACCTGCTTTGTTTCTTGTGGAGCGGGAACAAAGTTGGGGTCAATTTTAACGATATTGTAGTTACCGTTACGTTTGGATTTTAAAATTTCCAATGCTTCGGGGTCGTAATCGGGAGCAATTACACCGTCCGAAACTTCACGTTTAATTAAAAGCGCGGTAGTAACGTCGCATTTGTCAGAAAGGGCAACCCAGTCACCGAATGAGCACATACGATCGGTACCGCGAGCACGAGCATAAGCACAAGCAAGGAGTGAATCGTTAAGACCTTCAATATCGTCAACGAAACAAGCCTTTTTAAGCTTTTCGGGAAGAATTGTCCCAACAGCAGCACTGGTAGGGCTAACGTGCTTAAAGGAAGTAACAGCGGGAAGACCTAGCGCTTCCTTTAATTCCTTTACTAATTGCCAAGAATTGAAAGCATCAAGGAAGTTGATATAACCGGGACGACCGCAAAGAATTTCAATAGGTAATTCGCTGCCGTCAGCCATATATATTTTGGAAGGTTTTTGGTTGGGGTTACAACCGTATTTAAGTTCAAATTCTTTCATTTTGCTACTCCTTATTTGTTTTTGTTAACAATGCGAGAATCAAATTCGCCTGTTTTAAGGTCGATGTATCTTACAAAAAGGGAAACCTTGTTGTCTTCGTTTAAGTTTGTCCAAATTAAATCGGTCAAAGCATCTATGTCCATATCCGGTAATTCTAATGTCTTAGGTTCGCCTTCAAAACTGGGAAGGGGATTACCGTCACATTTATATGTGTGGATAAATTTAGCCTTGCCGCAAAGTGGGTTGCTGTAAGCGTAGGTGTATCTTTGGCAAGAAGAACCGTCGCCGTCTGCAGATTTAAGAATAGACATAGCGTAGTTCATACC
>JAZRBQ010000139.1:0-3766 GCA_045635145.1 Acutalibacteraceae bacterium
CGCCTTTAAAAGCCTTGTCATAAGACCTGAAGCCATTGCGCCGTCAACCGCCGCTCTGCCACCAGTACCCATTCCGTCACTCAAAACCATAACAAAATGCCCCTTGGAATCATTAAAGGTTTTATAGGCATCACCACACATCGAATTATCATTAGCGCTCGACTGACTAACCCCAAAATCTACCCTTAATTCATGCCGTTCATTAAGGGTTATATAAACATCACTGCCAACCTGACTAACAGTCGGTACGGCGAAATCACGCTCGCACGCAATTGAACACAGCCTCATCACCTGAGCCTTGTTAATAACAAGCTCGGGTGTTTTTTTAAGCTTTAATTCAATCGTCATTCGGCCGTACTTATCAACACAGCTGCTGCATTCGTCTATGTGAATATCAATATTTTTAAGCGCCGCCGCCGCATTTTCCGCCGACGAATTGTCAAATCTTTCCTGTGTTTCAAAATCGCGGCTCAAATCATAAAGCATTGAAGAAATGCCGTCAAATTGGTCACTAACCACCGACCGTACTTCGTCTATACGGTTTTCGGCTGCCATTCTTGCGGCATAATCGGTATAACGCCGATAGGTAGCATGTCCCACACCTGATGTCCTAAAGCAGCGGCCTTTGAATTCATCAGGTGCAAAATTTTCGGGATTTAGTTCCCCCTTTTTTACGGCTTTTGTCATTTCTAGTATAGCGTTAACAGTTTCTTCGCGCTTTTTCTCCCAACAATGCACCCTAAGTTTGCAACCCGCACAGGCATCCTGCTCTATAAGTGAAATTACCGTGCTAAAATCGGGCGAATTAATTTTAGAAAGCTCACGCGATACCTGTTCAACCGTGCCGCTTACGTCCCTTAATGCATTCGAAGCTAAATCGAGCCGCATTATAAGAGATTTTTTAAAGCCTGTCGGTACCGATATTTTAGGATAAGCCGAAAATATTTTACCAAGGGTTATGCCCGCGCTTCGCGGTAATATTAAAAACAAAACCGCTCCCAAAACTGTTTCGGCAAGGGTTAAGGGTATAAGGCTTGCATCCTTTGTGGATGCCGCACCGATAAAGCCTAAAACTATTAAAACAAAGCATTGGGCATATTTGCCAAGCGAAACAAAAACACCGCAAAAAAGCCCTGCAACCGCAAAAGCAACGGCAATATTACCCGAAATCCCACTTAATATTAATGTAAATGCCACCGCGATACCGCTAATAGCACCCGATATTATACCCCCGTATTTAGCGGCGGTTAAAATCAACATTGCGCTTAGAATCCGTCCCAACGACACATCAAAGCAGGTGACACCCATAAGACCTAATATACCTATATTAATAGTTATTAAAAGACTCGAAAGCTCGTCGGGTGAAAGACCCGCACCGCCCAAAGAAAAGGTTTTAAAGGTGCGACTTATAAAATAGGTGCCAACCGCAGCCAAAAGGGTTTCGGTTATAGTATCAAGAATACTGCCACCGCCGATTTTAACCGCCGCCACCGACGTAAAAAATGTGCAAAGCGATGCAATAAAGCACAAAAAGGCTTCGCTTGACACAAGTTTTTTATAATTGCTTAAAAGCAGCTTTATTGCAAGCAATGCAAAAAGCATTGCCAAATATTTAAAGGCTACGCCCTCAACCGAAGGGATAAAATACCCCACAAAAACCCCCAAGGCACAAGCGGGAGTAAAGGTAAGCGAACACCCCGCCAAAAGCGAAATGCCAAACGGCAGAAGCTTGTCCATCACCACCGCTTTAGTCGATACAACACCGCACAAAAAAACAAAAATATGTAGAAGCGCCGCCGATAATAGTTCTTTTCCCTTAAAATTTTCCACCTTACTAGATACTTTAACAATATCCTTCATTATTTTCACCCTCGAAAACTGTTTTTCAAGGTAAAGTATAACATTACATCGCTGATTTTTTTGTCAAAGCGCGGTGTAAAAGATTGGGATATTTTGGGGTATTGAATCACTTTGACATAAAAAAGTTTAAAAGGGCAAGAATACATTAAAAGGTGGTATTATTATGAAAAAATTTATAAGCTTTGCCCTTGCGATTTTGGTTATCCTTTCCCTTGCAGTTACATCAGCTTCGGCGCTTAGTAAAATCGGCTCCCGCGGGGAGGAAGTAAAGAAAATTCAAACCGCATTGCGTGATTTGGGATATTTTAACAGCAAAATCGACGGTATATACGGCACCATTACAAAAAAGGCGGTTGAGCGTTTTCAAAAGGACTATGGCCTTAAGGTTGACGGCATTGCGGGTAAAAACACCCTTAAAGCATTGAAAATTAACGGCGACGACTATTACGGCGGATACTCTTCAAGCGATTACGAACTATTGGCACGAATAATCTCTGCCGAAGCCAGAGGTGAAAGCTATTTAGGTCAGGTAGCGGTAGGCGCCGTAGTGCTTAACCGCGTTGAGCACCCCTCCTTTCCTGACACACTTTCGGGCGTAGTGTATCAAAAGGGGGCTTTTTCCTGTCTTGACGACGGCCAATTTTACGAGCCCATTGCCGACAGCTGCTACTCCGCCGCACGTGATGCTATAAACGGACTTGACCCATCAGGCGGGGCAATTTACTATTACAATCCCCAAAAGTCAACTAACAAATGGATTTTCAGCCGACCCATTATTACAACAATTGGCAAACACCGTTTTTGCGAATAAGGAATAAAACCACCGCGACTGCCTATTTTATATTAGTGTGCAAAATAATAATTCTTGACTTTACAAATGAATAATTATATAATATAATGCATTATGATTATAGGCAAGTCACAGGTAAATAAATTATAAAGGTGGTTTTTATTGAAATGGCAAAAACTATTAAAGTTACCGAAGACGGATTATTAAAACTTAAGGAAGAGTTAGAAACCCTAAAAACAAGCGGCAGAGCCGATATTGCTGAAAAAATTAAGGTTGCACGCGGTTACGGTGACCTTTCAGAAAACAGCGAATATGACGAAGCTAAAAACGAACAGGCTAAAATCGAAGCCCGCATTGCTGAAATTGAAGCAATGCTTAAAAACGTTGAAATTATTGAAGACGTTAAGGGCAAGGCTAACACCGTTGTTATCGGCGTTAAGGTTAAGGCGCTTGATATGGAATTTGACGAAGAATGTGAATACCGTGTTGTAGGTTCTACCGAAGCAAATCCCATGGAAGGCAAAATTTCTGATGAATCTCCCTTAGGCAAGGCTCTTTTGGGCAAAAAGGTTGGCGATGAAGTTATCGTTGACGCCCCCGCAGGCGAGCTTAAGTTTAAAATTTTAAAGATTGCCAAAAACTAATATCTTTAATAGGGATGTGACATTATGGAACAGAATAATAAAAAGAACAACCAGCCCGTAGAACAGGATTTTAACGAAATCGTAAAAATTCGCCGTGAAAAACTTGCTAACTTAAAGGAAGCCGGCAAAGACCCCTTTGTTATCACAAAGTTTGATTTTGATAACGATTCTAAAAATATTAAAGATAATTTTGACGAATTAGAAGGCAAAACCGTAAAGATTGCAGGCAGAATTGTTGCCCGTCGTATTATGGGTAAGGCAAGCTTTGTGGGTCTTTCTGACAATACAGGCAAAATTCAGCTTTACGTTCGCCGCGATGACGTTGGCGAAGACGTTTATGCAGGCTTTAAAAAGTGGGATATTGGTGATATCGTAGGTGTTGAAGGCACCGTTTTCAAGACCCAAACAGGTGAAATTTCGGTTCACGCAACCGCTATTACACTTCTTGCAAAGTCACTTCTTCCCTTACCCG
>JAZRBQ010000140.1:0-7084 GCA_045635145.1 Acutalibacteraceae bacterium
TTGTAGTTAACACTTGTCTTCCTAAGACCGCTTGGCCTCCGACTTGCGCCAATACCAATAAAGATAAGGCAGGGGTAAATACAGGTTTTAACACCGATGTAAAGGTAGTCTAAAAGACCGCCGTTTGAAAGAATGTAACCAAAGCTGTGGTAATGAGCACTGCCTTCGGTCATAAATTCGTTCCATAATTCTTGATTGTAAAGACCTGCACCGGGAAGGTTGGTAAGCAACATACCAAAAGCGATGCCAACCAAAAGCAAGGGCTCAAATTGCTTTTTAATACCGAGGTATAAAAGCACGAGTGAAACGGCAATCATAAGAGCATATTTCCAGCCTTCAGTTAAAAAACCTGCACCGAGAAAATAGAAGCCGGTTTGTTTTAAAAAGTTTAATATTGCGTCTAACATTTTAAATTCTCCTTAAAATTGGGAATTAAGCGATAACGCAAAGAGTAGCGCCTGTTTCAACAGAAGCACCATTTTGAACGTTAACAGAAGCAATAGTACCGCTGCAAGGAGCAATGATTTCGTTTTCCATCTTCATAGCTTCTAATACCATTAAAACGTCACCCTTATTAACGGTGGCACCGTTTTGAACGTTTACAGCAAGGATTGTGCCGGGCATGGGGCTTGTGATGGTTTCGCCGCCGGTAGCAACAGGAGCAGGAGCAGCCACAGGAGCGGGAGCAGGAGTAGCAACGGGTGCTGCAGCAGGAGCGGGAGCAGCCTTAACATCAGCAGCGTCAACAACTTCTAAAGTAATTTCGTAAGCGGTTCCGTTTACAGTAACATTATATTTTTTCATAATTTAACACCTTTTTCTTAGATTTTTTTAAATGATATAATTCTTAAAGCTTCAATATTTGTTCCAAGCTCTTCGGCAATTACTGCGCTTACAGCGGCAATAATTTCTTGACGATTTTCGATTGGCTGTGATGCGTTCACAGCAGGAGCGGGTGTGTTTGATACAGCGGTATTGTTTTCTTGTTTTTTCGCGCTGGCATCGCAGAAAAGACCAATGATTTTGCAAAGTAAAACCAAGCAAATAAGACCGAAGAATACTGTACCAATACCAAGCACTACTACAAAACTATTTGGCAATCAAATGCACCTCCCTTAGTTATTTGAAGCGAAATAACAAAACATTATGTCAAAATCCCAAATTTCGCCTATTTACACTAATTATAACTATTTTGTCAACGAATTACAAGTGTTTTTTAATATTTATTTATATATTTATACTCTTTCTTGACAATGCAAAACATACTTTGTATATTAAATTTAAGAAAGCCACGTTTTTCAGTCTTTTTAAGGATGAATTTATATGCTTGATTTATATAAAAAGTATAACCTTATACAAAAAATTTCTTTTATAGTTGGTTGCGTTTTAACTATAAATGGAATATTACTTTTTTTAAAAACAAATTTTAATTTAGGTAACGCTTTAACACTTATATTGGGTTTGTTATTTTTACTTTATGCAAAATACTTTGATTGGATCAACAAAAAACTTCCCAAATGGATTAAATCCTTTTTTGTTTTGGGCTTAATAATTGTATTATTTTTTACAAGTTTTTTATTTGTATATGGTTTAAACGATAACGCCCAATATAATGAAGACGCAATTATAGTTTTAGGTGCGGCGGTACAAGGTGATGTACCAGGTCGCTCGTTGGTTGATCGTCTTAATACTGCAATTGAATACCATAAAGAAAATCCTGAAGCAGTTATTGTTGTAAGCGGTGGTAAAGGTCCGCAAGAAAATGTCACTGAAGCTTATGCGATGGAGCAATATCTTATTAAAAACGGTGTTTCAAAAGATAAAATATTAAAGGAAGAAAAAGCAACAAGTACGTATGAAAATTTTTTGTATTCGAAGGAAATATTAGATAAAAATTTAAAAGCAGGCTATAAGGTTTCTTTTATTTCGAATGAATATCATATTTTTCGTGCAAGAGGAATCGCAAAGAAAATCGGTTTAACAAACGTTACCCATATTCACAGTAATACGATGTGGCATTCGGTAGTTACAGGAACGCTACGCGAATGTCTTGCGGTTCTTAAGTTTTGGGTTTTAGGTAGATAGATTAAGGAAGGCGAAAGCCTTCCTTTTTTGTAACATAAATAGTGCTTCTAAAATATACTGTTAAAGGGACAAGAAGAGAAGGAGTAAAATGGACAGAAGAATTTTTGATATGTTGGAAAGGTATAACCAAGCCAACGGAAAAACTCAAGAATATTTAATGAATGCTGATGATAACAGCAATTTTGACGGTGTTCTTACCATGGCGTTTGTAAATATGCAACCGCTTGACACCGTTTATGAAACCGAAGACGGATTCTCAAAGGGAACAATTTTCCCGAATATAGACAAACCGTTGGGGGTAAAAAGAATATGAATAACAAATGCCAATTAAAAAGAAAAATCCACGCCCTTGATTTTGCAATACACGAACTTGTATTGTTTTTAGACACACATCCAAAAAATCATAAAGCGATGGCACTTTTAAAGGAATATAGAATGAAACGTAAGGAATGTATTGCACTTTTTGAAGAAAAATACGGTCCCTATATTGTAACACCTGCCGATGCTCCCGCAAATGGATGCTGGGAATGGATAGAATCTCCATGGCCATGGGAAAACGGGGAGGTTTAATTTATGTGGCAATATGAGAAAAAACTGCAATATCCTATAAACATTAAAAATCCAAATCCTAAGTATGCTCAAATCATCATAAGCCAATACGGCGGTCCAGATGGTGAACTCGGTGCTTCGATGCGTTATTTGACACAGCGTTTCGGTCAGCCTTATAACGAAGTTAAAGGTATTTTAACCGACGTAGGTACCGAAGAATTGGCGCATATGGAAATGGTTTGTGCAATGGTGCATCAATTAACCAAAAATTTAAGTGAAGAAGAAATCAAAAAAAGCGGCTTTGATAAATACTTTGTAGATCATACCGCAAGTGTATATCCACAAGCAGCATCCAGCCTTCCTTGGCGTGCTGAATATATTCAGTCCAAGGGCGACGTGCTAGCCGACTTGCACGAAGACTTGGCTGCAGAACAAAAAGCTAGAGTTACCTATGATAACTTGATTCGTCTTATTGACGACCCCGATATATTAGACCCGCTAAGATTCCTTCGTCAGCGTGAAATTGTGCATTATCAAAGATTTGGTGAAGCGTTACGCCTTACAACCGATAGGTTGAATAGTAAAAATTTCTACGCATTTAATCCGAATTTTGATAAACAAAGTTGCAAGAAATAATTTGATTTTTTAAATTTCCAAAGGTGCTTTTTAGTGCCTTTGGAAATTAAATATTGATATTGTTTTCAAAATGAAGTATAATGAGTTCATTAACGTAAAGGATGTTTAAATTTTGAGCAACAATGATACAATATTAGTTGGAAAATTTAATGAAAAATTTAATATTATTTTAAATGTCAATATTGAGCCTAAAGATATCTATCGTTCAAAAGGTTTACCTGCTCATATGGTTAAGCGTTCACATTTTGACTGTTTGAAATATATAGATTACATTCCTGATATTATTAATAATCCTGATTATATTGGGGTTAATCCCAATGAAAAAAGCGGAGAAACAATAGAATTGGTAAAAAGGTACAATGATAATATTTTAGTAGGCATAAAATTGGATAAGAAAAACGATTATTTATATGTTTCGACTATGCATAGTATCAATGAATCAAAAATTCAAAATCGATTACATAGCGGACGATTGAAAGAATATAAGTAATGTATTCGATTTTGTCGAACATACTTGACAAAATTCGCAAAATGTGTATAATTATAAGTGTAGAGAACATATTGTTAATGAGGTTATTGAGGTCGGAAAAGGTTCCCGACACACTTTCCAATCACAGAAAGTACCTGAGATGATGGATACACCGCCCATCCTTTAACCTCGCAACATACAAAAAGCGAAACTGTTTTTAGTTTCGCTTTTTTGATTTTAAATACCTCGTAAGCTTTTGTAAATAAAGGGTTTGCGGGGTTTTGTTTGAATTGGTAAACTTGGTGAAGCACTACGCCTTACAACCGATAGGTTGAATAGTAAAAATTTCTACGCTTTCAACCCGAATTTTGATAAGCAAGTTCGCAGATAAAACTAAAGCAGATGAGTCAAAACTCATCTGCTTTCTTCTTGCATTTACTTTTTAGCAACGATAATAGGTTGGTAAAACCCTGTTTCTTCGGGGAATAGCCAAACAACATTTTTACAGCCGTTAGCAATAAAAAGGTCGGCAAGTTCTTGTCGGCGGGTTGCTCTATACTCACATTCGAACTTGTTAACTGTTAGTTTTTCGCTGTCTTCGATTATGTATTGTGTAAGTTTATAATTTTCTTCGTGCCACTCCCAAGTTTGAAAAGAAACTCGTTTACCGTTATCGGTTTTGTGAATATAGGGTGGGGAATAGGGCGGTTTTTTGTTGAGTATGGAATCGTAATCACGAATACTGCCTACAAAAATGCCGTTATCTGCAATTCGATTTGCAATGCTTTTTACGGCGCGTGCCAAATCATCGTGGGATAACATATGCGGTAAGGCATTGTCCATAGCGATTATAATATCAAATTGTTGTGTGAAAACCCTTGATAATTCACGAAAATCAGCATTTTTAAAATATATATTAACATTGGCGTTTTTTGCTCTCGCTTTTGCTTCGTTAATTTCGCCGTCGCTTATATCTGATGCGGTTATATTGTAACCGAGTTTTGCAAGACCGATTGACTGTGTACCGATGCCGCATGCACAGTCCAATATTTTGGCAGATGTATCGAAGCCATTATCTTTAAATAGTCGGTCTAATATTATCGCTTGTTCGTCGGTGGTTGCTTGCCAATCAAGGAACAGTTTATCATAATGCGATGCTAAATTATCGTAAAATTTTTGTGTTATGCTCATATTAGCGTCCTTAAAAATCAAATTTGTAATAATATTATATCTTAAATGAAGTAATAAGTAAAGAATTAGCGTTATATTTTCAAAATTATGGTTGCAAATGGTAGGGGATATAATATATAATTAACTTAAATAATATTTTTAAGGAGACCCGATATGGATTTCATTAAGGTAACTAACAATCAATTTCAGTTAAATACTGCTAACACAAGTTATGTTATGCATAACGAAGGCGGTTTTCTTTGCCACACCTATTACGGCAAAAGATTGCCCGATTGCGACCATTCGTATATGGCAAAGCGCCCTTGGTTTACCTGCGATTTTAACTCCGACATTACCGAAAATTTGCCTTCTCTCAATGCGGCATTGCTTGAATACCCCGCTTTTGGTGACGGCGGTATCAACACTCCCGCTTTAGAAGTTCTTAATACCGACGGCTCTAACTTTGCGGATTTAAGGGTAGTAGATTACGTTATTCACGAAGGTAAACCCGCAATCGAAGGTTTACCCGCTTCTTACGCTGAAGAAGGGGACAAGGTTTTGACCTTAGAAGTTAAAACTAAAGATGCAGTTACTAACGTAGAAGTTAGCCTTTTCTACGCTGTATTTTATGATTATGACGTTATCACACGTTGGACAAAGATTACAAACAACGGCGAAGGCGATATTACAATACTTCGCGCAATGAGCGCAAATTTGGCTTTCGATAACCAAAATTACGACGTTATTTCAAGCTTTGGTACTTGGGCGCGTGAACGTCAAATGGAACGTGCACCTTTATTACATACAGGCGCTACTGTTGAATCTAACGTAGGTTCAAGCGCGCACTACGCTAACCCATTTATGATTATGGCGGAACATAACACCACCGAAGATATGGGCGAAGCTATCGGTGTGGCTTTAGCATATTCGGGTAACGTTCGTATGCATGCTGATTTAAGCCGTTACAACGTTGTAAATCTTTCGGGTGGTATTTCTCCTTATAACTTCCGTTGGAATCTTAAAACAAACGAAAGTTTTTCAACTCCCGAACTTGTTATTTCTTTCAGCGCAAACGGTTTGAACGCTCTTTCTCACAACTTCCACACCCTTATTAAAAATCGTGTTTGCCGTGGCAAGTATAGAGATGAACGCCGTCCGATGCTTTTAAACCTTTGGGAAGGCTGTTATTTCGATTTCACAGATGAAACTGTTCGTAATGCTGCTGATTCTGCTGCCGATTTAGGTGTTGAACTATTGGTTATTGACGACGGTTGGTTCGGTCACCGTAATGACGAATTCGGCGGTTTAGGTGATTGGTACGTAAATGAAAATAAGATTATTTCAGGTCTTCCTGCTCTTTGCGATTATGTTAATTCTAAGGGCTTAAAGCTTGGTATTTGGTTTGAACCCGAATGTGTATCACCTGATACCGATCTTTATAAAAATCATCCCGATTGGATTATTAAAGTTCCAAACAGAACACCTGCAAAGTGTCGTTGGCAATGGCAATTAGACCTTGCAAACCCCTCTGTTTGTGATTATATTTACGATTCAATCGCAAATATCCTTAACACCACAAATATTGAATATATTAAGTGGGATTATAACCGTGTTATTGCCCATGCAGGTTCCGAATATTTAAAGGCTTGTGAATACGGCGAATATTTCCACCGCTACACCTTGGGTCTTTACAGTGTGCTTGAAAGACTTAACAAGGATTTCCCACACGTATTATTTGAAGGTTGTGCTTCGGGCGGCGGTCGTTTCGATATGGGTATGCTTTACTATATGCCGCAAATCTGGACAAGTGACGATACCGACGCGGTTGAACGTACCGCTATCCAACATGGCACATCTTATATTTATCCTATGAGCTGTCAGTCGGCTCACGTATCAGTTTGCCCTAACCACCAAACAAAGAGAACTGTAACCTTAGAAGCTCGTCATATCTTCGCACTCACAGGTTCTTTTGGTTACGAATTAGCACCGCAAAGAATCCCAGAAGAAGAAAGGGGATATATCAAGGAATTTATTAAGTTTTATAACGAGAATTACGCTATCTTCCAAAGCGGTAAATATTATAGACTTACCAACCCCGCAACCGATGATTATGCAGCTTTCGAGTATGTTTATGATAATAAGGTAGTGTTTGGTTGTATGCGTCTTGATACCCAT
>JAZRBQ010000141.1:0-8993 GCA_045635145.1 Acutalibacteraceae bacterium
CCTTTCTTTAATTGATTACATACCGAAACTTTATAAAATAGGTGTGCGTTCCTTTAAAATTGAAGGCAGAATGAAACGCCCCGAATACGTTGCCGCCGCGACTAAGGCTTGTAAAGATTCCCTTATAAACGGCACCGTTAATGCCGAACTGCAAGAAACCCTTAAAAACGTATTTTCACGCCAAGGCTTTACCGACGGCTATTTGCAGGGCAAATTAGGTAAGGCTATGTTTGGCATTAGAACCAAAGAAGACGTGATTTCGGCTGATAAGGCATTCCCCCTTCTTCACGAAATTTATCGCAAGGAATACAAATCGGTTTCTATTAGCATAAATGCAACAATCAAGGCGGGCGAGCCGATTACCCTAACCCTTTGCGACGGCGAAAACACCGTTACCGCCACGGGCGACGCGCCACAAACAGCAAAAAACAAAGCAATCAGTTATGACGACGTGGTTAAAAACCTTACCAAATTTGGTGACACACCCTATTATGATATCGGTGTAACCGTTAATCTTGATGACGGTCTTTTTGTAAGCGCAGGCCAGCTTAATGCACTCCGCCGCGATGCCACAGCATTGCTTGACAAGGCGCGCAGCCAACTTAAATTCGAGAAAAAAGAAGTTGCCTACATCCCAAAACCGCAAGCCGAGTACACAAAAACCGCTCCCGCGTTGGTTGTTCGTGTTGAATCACGCGAGCAAATACCAACCGATTTAAGCGGTATAGCGGCGCTTGTATTCCCCCTTGAAGCCGATTTTGAAAAAATAGAAAACATCACTAATATTGTGGATATTCCACGCGGAATAATAAGCGAAGCCGCAATCGAAAACCGACTTATACATTATAAAGAAAAAGGCATTGACACCTGCCTTTGCGGTAATCTTTCGGCGGTTACCATAGCACAAAAATTAGGTTTTAATATAATTGCCGACTCGGGCCTTAACCTTCATAATAGCGAAAGTGCCCACGCGGTTGCCGGTTTGGGCGCAAAGGCGGTTATACTCTCTAGTGAAATGTCAATCGACGCTATCGAAAGCCTTAATTCCCCCATTCCGAAAGGTGTTATTACCTACGGCAATATTCCGCTGATGCTTTTTAGGAATTGCCCCATTAAAAACGGCACCGATTGTAAAAATTGCGACAAGAAAAATACCCTTATTGACCGCAAGGGTGTTGAATTCCCTGTAAGATGCCGTATGGGTTATAGCGAACTTTTAAATTCAGTACCCCTTTGGCTTGGCGATAAGAATATCGGCGGAATTGATTTTAGAATGCTTTATTTCACAAACGAAACACAAGAAAGGGTAAATGAAGTTATAAACGCATTTATAAAACACTCCCCCGCCGACTGTAAATACACAAGGGGTTTGTTTTTCAGAGGAACGATATAAGGCGACTATCTTTCCCCATTCCATAATTTGTGCATTTTTAACGTGGCTAGTTTGTTACACACTCAAAACGGCAAGGTTTTACACCTTGCCGTTACTTTTTTGAAAAAATTTAAAATTTTTTGCAATAAAAACGCCTTCTTGTGCATTGTTATAGTGAAAGGCTTAAAAACCCGCATTTTAGGAGGAAAATTAAATGAAAAAACAAATCAAAAAACTACTATCTATTCTGACACTCGTCGCAATACTTTGCAGTATTATTTGCGTACCAACATCTGCCAGAGAACTTCGACAAGAAGAATTTGAGGCTTCGTATGGTAAAAGAATTTCGGCTGACGGTAATTGGACATATATTAAACCGGCAGTATTTAACGAAGGTGAAATTGCAATTGTTGAATACAAAGGTACTGATACCGAAGTAATCATTCCCGAAACAGTCGACGGCTATACCGTAGTCGCTGTAGGTGACCAATATGACGATGTCGGACTTTTCTCGTCAGAATATAAACTTCTTTCAAAACTTTTTGCTGATGATTTGAATGTTACAAAAGTGACATTGCCAAAAACCTTTAAAAAGTTTGGTATTTTTGTTTATGATGAATACAGTCTTGGAGATGATCAGTACGACTGTTTTAATGCTTTTAGAGCTACCTATTCTTCTTTTGCTAAGGAAAGTATAACAAAATATATTATAGATGAAAACAACCCTTATTTATCAAGCGAAGATGGTATTATCTACAACAAGGATAAAACCGAACTTTTATTATACCCACAAGGCAAAACCGATGAAGTATTTACTTTACCCGAAAGTGTAAAAACTTTTGGCGTTTACGCTTTTGCTTACTCAAAACTAAAGCGCGTTGAAAACTTTGATAATGTAACCGAGTTATCAAACTATTTATTTGAATATTCAAACATTGAAGAATTTCCCAAAATGGAAAATATAGAAGAAATTGAGCCTTATGCATTTGCATATTGCAATAATTTAAAAAGTGTTACCATTCCACTAAAAGTCAACGATGTAGGTAGCCACGCATTTTATTCCTGCAAAAACCTTAAAGAAGTTGATTTTGGTAAAGTTATATACATCGGTCCTGCTGCATTTGCACAATGTTCTTCCCTTAAAGAAGCAATTTTACCAAAAACTTGTCGCAGACTTGAAGATTATGCTTTTAGCAACTGTAAAAAGCTTGAATTGTTAGTCGCCAATCATCTTGAATATATAGAACCTTATGCATTTAATAAATGCATTTCTTTAAGACTTATCCACGAAAGCATAGACAATGTGGGAGATCCTGAAATTGGATACGAAAATCCATACAACGTGCTTTCAGCCGAAATAATTAAATATAATGCCTTCAAAAACTGTACGTCGATTGAATATTTAGAAATTAACGAATCCAGAGAAATTCAAGCAAATGCATTTTTAAACTGCAACGCACTTGCAGAAGTGCATTTTTGGTTTGATATTCCTGAATCAATTAACGCAAACGCTTTTAACAACACTGCATTAGTAAACAACCACAAGGGCGGTATAATTTATATTGACGAAGTTGCTCTTCGCTATAAAAAACCCGCCAAACCTTCGACCACTATTAAAATCAAAGACGGTACAAAACATATTGCAGAATACTGTTTATATAAAATAGATGACGTAAAACAAATATTTATACCATCAAGTGTTAAGGTTGTTGAAAGTGTTAATATCAGCGAATGCAGGGATTTAAAGCGCGTTTATATCAACGGCAAAAAGACTGAATTCGACGATAATTCCTGTCAAAATAATTATCACGCAAAAACCCTTTACTACATTAAATCTAAAGCTTACAAAGTTATTGAACATTTTGACAAAGACCATTACACCTACACAACCGATTGGAAACCCGACAAGACAAAATCAGTAAGTGCAGTTGGCAAAACTAAATCAACCGCAAAAATCACTTGGAAAAAGCAAGGCTACGTTTCAGGCTACGAAGTTTATATGAAAACCAGCAAAAACGGCAAATGGAAAAAGGTTGCAACCCTTGAAGGCTCAGATTCAACAAGCTACACCAAAACAGGTCTTAGCAAAAACAAGACCTACTACTTCCGTGTAAGAGCATACAAAACCGTTTACGATAAGACCTACTACGGCGCATACTCCACAACCGACGCCGCTAAAACTAAAAAGAAGTAAGAAAAATTATCTTTATATATAAAACCCTTAGCTCTCTCATTAAAGTGAGCTAAGGGTTTTATAAAAATTACTTATTATCAATTTCAAAAAAGTCTTGCAAACGGTCGATAAATGCATCGGCAACGGTTTCGTATTCGTCATCGTCTTCGATTTCGTAAAAATATTCTTCTCCGTTTTCTTCGCCAACCTTAACAATTACCAATTCGCCGTCAGCTTCAAGCATCTTTTTAGGGTCTTCGAAGGTGGGAAGCAAAGCTAAATATCTTGCATCATCGGTTTCGATACCGTCAAGCACTTCAAAGCTGTATTCATTACCTTCATCATCTGAAAGGGTAATTATATCGGGATTATATTCTTGATTCATTTCTGCCATAGTTATCACTCCTTACAATTATTTTAATATTTTTATGCCTTTAAGTCAACAGTTTTATTGCGTTCAAAGTCTAAAACCTTTCTAAACTGGGTTTCGTATAGCTCTTTATACTTTTCGCTCTTTTCAATAAGGGCATTGTGTGAGCCTTCGGCAGTTATTATGCCCTTTTCAATAACCATTATTTTGTCGGCGGCAATAACTGTTGAAAGTCCATGGGCGATTACAATCCTTGTTCTGCCCTTCATAACGTTATTTAAAGCGTCGCTTATAAGATTTTCGGATATTGAATCAAGCGAAGAAGTCGCTTCATCCAAAATTAATATTTTCGGGTTTTTAAGCACAACACGGGCGATGGATACACGCTGTTTTTCGCCGCCCGAAAGCTTAAGACCGCGGTTGCCCACCAACGTGTCAAACTTTTGGGGTAACGACACAATAAAATCATAAATATTCGCAACCTTGCAAGCTTCTTCGATTTCTTGCATCGTGGCATCGGGCTTGGCGTATAAAAGATTTTCTAAAATCGTGCCATTAAATAGGTATGTATCCTGTGTTACAATACCGATATTTGTGCGAAGGTAGGATAAATCAAAATCCTTTACGTTAACCCCTGCCACCTTTACTTCGCCGCTCACAGCGTCATAAAGACGTGGAATCATACCGATTATGGTCGATTTGCCCGCGCCTGAAGTACCTACTATAGCATACATTTCGCCTTTTGGCACCCTAAAGCTTACGCCCTTTAAAATTTCTTTATTTTCTTCATAAGAAAAACGCACGTCACAAAATTCTACGCTACTGTCATCTAAATCGGGTTTTTTTGGGTTTTCAGGGTTTTCAATTTGGTGGGGTCTATCCAAATATTCAAAAATTCTTGTAAACAGCGCTAACGAGCGTATAAAATCAACCTGCAAATTAAGTAGCATTCGCACGGGTTGATAAAGGCGGTTGACAAGCGCCACCACTACCGTAATATCGCCCACCGTAAGACCAATATCCTTGCGACCCATAATCAAAAATCCGCCCACAAAATAAATACACAAGGGGGCAATTTGTATAAACAACCCCAAAAATACATGGAACCAACTACCCGCGCGTTGCTCTTTGATAGTGGTTTTAGTAACTTCGTTATTAATATCTTTAAACTTTTTATATTCGGTTTTTTCTTTGGTGAAAAGCTTTACAAGCATAGAACCGCTGACCGACAGGGTTTCGTTTATGTGGGTGTTAAGCAGGTCACTTTTTTCCTGTACCTCGGTTGCCAACATCCAACGCTTTTTGCCCACCGCTTTTGTGGGGAAAATAAGCACCGGTAAGATGATAAGACCCACGATTGCCAATCGCCAATCGGTATAAAATAAATAAAAAACACAGGTACCAACCGTTAAAATATTACTTACAACCGAAGTCAGCATAACCGATATTACGGAGCTAACACCGTTGATATCGCTATTCATTCGGGTTATGATATCGCCCTGCTTTTCGTTTGTAAAAAAGGCGTGGGGCATGTGCTGTAAGTGGTCGTACATTTCGTTTCGCATATCAAAAATAATCTTTTGCGAAATCCATGAGTTTATGTATTGCTCCAAAACGCTGATTATTTGCGCCAACGACAAAACCACAAATGCCAAAACTAAAAGCTTTACAAGCAACTGCATTTGACCGTTTGATATAATTGAATCAACAATCTTACCCGTTATAATTGAGGGGAACAAACCCAGTATTGCCGACACGACAAGCGCCACAAAAACAAGCAAAAATTGCCATTTATACGGCTTTAGGTATGATAGTATTCGTAACAGTAAAGCCTTTGTAAGCTTGGGTCGGTTTTGCTTTTCGGCTTCGGTTAAATAGCCGCGCGGACCGCCCAAACGCATAGGGCCGCGCATTCCCGCGGGTGGTGGATTCATAGGTCTCATACAATCTCTCCTTCGTCATTTATTTTAACATATTACACAAAAAAGTGTGTAAACAAATATGCATTTCTACAAAATATACAAAAGTTATCCAACATTGCTTGACAAATTAAGCATTATGCCTTATAATGAAGACACAGAGGAAAGGAGGAGCGAAAAAAATGAAAGATTTAACTCCACCTGAAGGTTTACTTAAATAAGCGAAAGGCGTGATTCCCATGAAGTAGTAAATCAAAAAACTCAACATTCGTATTGGAAATAAGTTTTCTATAAGTAAAATTTGTGATATACTCCAAGGTGATTAAAATGAAAGTGTTAAAACGTTTTATTAAATAAGCTTTCGGGGTGAAACCAATGCACAATCTTAATTTAACCTAAAAAAGAAAATTTTATATATACTCCAAGGTGATTAAAATGAAAGGTTTAAGACATTTTATCAAATAAACTGTTGGGGTGAATCCAATGTACTATTCAACTTTAAATAAATAATTTGGCTCGAATTCTTCTTATAGTGCGAAGATAACAGGGGAACTACCCAGAAAAGATGATTCGTTTTGACGGATGCACTAAGAACGAATAAAGCGTTATATAAAATTTAATATATTAAGAAGCGGTTGTGAATGGATAATTTCATAACCGCTTTTTTGCACAGTAAAGATTTTTTGTTTGTAATTTTAAGATTGCGGGGGTATAATAATTCTATAATATTTTGGAAGTGTTAAAATGTTAATAGATTTTCATACCCACGCTTTTCCTGAAAAAATTGCCGAAAAAGCCATAAACAAACTAAGCTTTGCTTCGGGTGGTCTTACACCACACACCGACGGCACTTTTGCGGACCTCAAGCGCCTTTTAAAAGAAAGCAAAATCGACAAAGCGGTTGTGCTCAACATTGCCACCAACGCCACCCAACAAGCAAAGGTTAACGATTTTGCGGCAAGTATCAACGATAACGAAAACATATTTGCCTTTGGTTCGGTTTTTCCCGAAAGCAGTGACGCGCTATATGAATTGGAACGCATAAAAGCTTTGGGACTTAAGGGCGTTAAACTTCATCCCGATTACCAAGGTTTTTCGGTTGATGACGAAAAAATGAAGCCGATTTATAAAAAAATTTCAGAATTGGGGCTTATCACTGTTTTTCACGCGGGGCAAGATTACGGCTTTCCCCCACCCTATGGCGCCACCCCCAAAAAGTTAGAAAAAGCGCTTTCGTGGTTTGATTCCCCCGTGGTTGCGGCGCATTACGGCGGTATTGGTTGTGGTGAAGAGGTGCTTCGGCGCCTTTGCGGTAAAGACATTTATTTTGACACGTCGTTCGGTTACGGCACCTTGCCAAAATACTACGCCCAAAAAATTATTGAGCGCCACGGCGCCGACAAAATTTTATTTGGCACCGACACACCTTGGCATACCGCTAAAATGGAGATAAGTTTGCTTGATACCTTGCAAATATCCCACGCCGAGTTCCAGAAAATAACCCACCTTAATGCCAAAAAATTGTTATGTATATAAAGGGCTTTTAAGCCCTTTATTTTTTTAAAGATAACTGCGCATTTGTACCGTTAAGCGTTCTTCCAAATTGATAAGACGCTTACAAATATCCTTAGAAACCTCATCCGCCGCCTTATATTCGTTCAAATATTTGTTAAGTGACTTAACACCCATATTGCAACCATCAGTCATAAGGTCGGCAATAGTTGAATCCGATTCATTAGCCATAAGCTTAATATTGGTCTTAACCCACGACATACCCTTAGCCACAGGATTTGGGTCTTTGCCCTCGTCACCGTACTTGCCCAAAAGCTGTTGCAATTCGCGGTCTAACTTGTCGTGCTCGTCCTTGCAAGCGTTCAAATCGCTTTTAAGCTCCTGTGATTTTACCGAATCCATCACGTCGTCAATAGATTTTACGCCCATTTTAATCCCTGCATCGCATTCGCGCAAAAGTTTGATTGTGTCTTTTTCAATCATAATATCACTCCTTTTAAAATATTATTCCCCCATTTTTGCGATATATAAAATCATTGCAAAAAATGGATTTTCGATATATAATTAAAGGGAAAGGAAGTGTAAAAATGAAAAAATTTTTCACAAAGTCACTTGCCACAATTTTAAGTCTGCTTTTAATAGCAGCAATGTTTACCGGCTGTAAAGATAGCGGCAACGAATCTACTCCCACACCAACACCTTCAAGGCCCACCGCAAGCGGCAGCCCCGTGTTTGACGCCAACCCCAACAAGCAAGAAGACACTACCACCTCTTCTAATAACGAATCGTCGTCATCCGAAGAAGACGAAACGCCCGTAACCCCCGACGACGATTATAAAAGGGCTGAAAAGGTAGTTAAAACCTATAAATTTGAGGACGAATTTTACGCTCCTCTTTATGATAAACTAATTTTCAAGGACACCAAAACCGACAAAACTCTCCCCTATTCGATTCACATCCCTGACAATTATTCAAAATCCAAAAAATACCCCGTACTTTTACTTTTGCACGGCATGGGCGCGCAAGGCGCCGACCACACTTCAGCCTCAACCTCCTTTGCGACCTTATTCACCTTTAACGCCGACGTTGTTAACGACGCAATTATCGTCATTCCCCAAACAACAGGCTGGTGGTCCGTTCACGAAACAGGCAACGAAGACGGATGGCTAGGCGCGGTTATGCGCTTGCTTTATAAAATCGAAGATACCTACTCCTGCGATAAAGACAGGGTTTACGTAATGGGTCTTTCGATGGGCGGATACGGCACTTGGGACATTCTTTCACATTATAGCGACCACTTTGCCGCAGGTGTTCCGATTTGTGGCGGCGGTGACCCCGCCTTTGCCGATATACTCGCCGATATACCCATTTGGATTTACCACGGCGAATCTGACGACACCGTAAGTATTTATCAATCAGAAGTTATGTATAACGCCATCACAAATGCAGGCGGCAAAAAAATTCACTTCACCCGCCTTTCGGGTGTTAAGCACGATTCCTGGCTAAACGCTTTTGAAAGCCGCGAGCTTATTAGTTGGATGTTCAGCCAAAACAAATCTAAAAACAAGGATTCTTCTTACGAGCTTATCCCCTATTTTAGAATTTTAGATTCAAGTCCCGTTGGGGGAATGTAAAATGTTGTACTTT
>JAZRBQ010000142.1:0-13685 GCA_045635145.1 Acutalibacteraceae bacterium
GATTGCGATTTAGAATTTCCTTACACGGTGCCCGGAACGAGTTATTTTGTAATGGGCGACCGTCGCTCTAATTCGGTTGATAGCCGTAACTCAGCGGTGGGTTCAATACCGAGGGAAGATATTATAGGAAAAGTTTTTATAAGAGTTTGGCCGTTCTCACGGTTTGGATTCATTTATTAAACACTTAAAAAACACTTAAACGAAAGGAGGGAGAGCCATGCAGGATATCTTGGGCGAAAGCCTGAGAAAATCAAGGAAAATCAGAGTTCGGAAAACACGGATGATTGCCATTTTGTTGGTGCTCTCCCTTGTTGTTTCGACCAACGTATTTTGGTGTTTGCGACAACCGGGTTTAACGCTTGCGGGCGATGCCGATTGTGGAATTGTTGAACATACCCACGATGAAGATTGCCAAAGTGAAGCTAAAACCTGCGATTATGCCGAGCATATTCACGATGTTTTTTGTTACTCTGATGAAAATGCGGATGTAGAAACACAACTCGACTGGCAAAAAATGTTTGAAGATTATCCCTTTAAGGATGATTTGAGAAGTAATTTGGTTGGAATAGCCAAAACTCAGGTTGGTTATACCGAAAGCAAACAAAACTTCCAATTGGGAAGTGACGGTATTAAACGTGGATATAACCGTTATGGCGCTTGGTATGGAACACCCTATTCCGATTGGTCGGCACATTTCGTTTCGTTCTGTTTGCATTATGCGGGAGCGGATATGAAGACAACGCCTGCCAATATCGGTGCAAATTCTATGGCGAAAAGTTGGCAAAGTCTTGGAAAATATGCTTCGGCTAATGAGTACACGCCCTTAGCGGGTGATTTGGTTTTCTTTAAAAATAATACGGTAGGCATTGTGACCGAAGTGTACAAGGCGTCGTTCTACTTTATACAGGGCGACCTAGACGGTGCGGTGCAAGGCAACGTGATTCCGCTAACCGATTCTTCTATTGCGGGGTGGGGCATAACCGTAGGAACAAAGCAAAACGGCAAAATTCCACAAAATGAAGAATTATTAGATATTTCAAACGGTCCGGCAGTTTTTATTTTTGAAGGCGAAAGTCCGCCAAAGCAAAAACGCGCAATGAGCTTTAGAGCTACAAGATCAATTAAGGAAATGATTCCTTATTTGGATGCTAACGGCGGCACGTATTTCTTCACATTGCTTGATTTGAATAATCAAGAGCTTCCGAAAGATGCTAACGGCAACTATATTGTAGATGCCAACGAAAACTATAAGATGACTGTTAGCTTTGTGAGTCCTAACGGATTTGCGCCGGGCACTTACCAATACCAAGTTCCTAATGGGTTGATGGTTGAAGGCGGCGAAGGCACATTTGTTTTGACAGATGGTACAAACGTGGGCAGCTGGCTTGTTACCGACACGGGTCTTATCACCATTGATTTTAACGAGAATATGAATAGCCGCACCGAAATTACCATTAGTGCTACGTTGGGCATCGTCTTCCCCGAACAAGACGACCCGATTGATTTCGACGGTCTTATTACGGTTACGGTTAAACCACCCATTCAGCAGGAAAGCCCGACGGTTTTGTCAAAGTGGGGTTCACCAAACCAAGACGCAGGCAAGATAAATTGGACGGTTCGTATTGATGGATATGCCGATTCGCAAATTCCCGGCAACATACTTACCGACCAGGTTGCCCTAAGCGATTGGAGCCGACCACACAGTTATACCGAATCGGACATAGCGGCGGGTATTACCTTTGGTGTTTCCGACCCTGCGGGCGGATGGCACGCTTGGCAGGTTTTGGCTGATGACCCGCGCTTAATGTGGGACGAAAAAGGCTGGTCTTATAAAATCCCCAAAACAGTTACTTGTGATTATTGTGGCGAGCTGACCTTGGGTAACGAAGGTTGGGTTTACTACATTAATTACACTTCTACACCGACTGCCCTTAACACACCGGGTACCTTCGATTATGAAAATAAGGTTACGGTGGACGGTCAAACAGCGTGGGGCTGGAGTAATTTCAATCACGGTGCAATCACGGCCGAGATTATAAAAAACGGCTCGTTTGTTTCGGATGCCGCGGGGGGAGCCTTCGTTTGGGAAGTTGAGGCTACCATACCCGGCAGAATAGAGGGACAAAGAGCTGAATATGCGTGGTCGATTTCGGATGAGATGCGACTTTTGGATGAAAGCGACTCAGCCATAGGGCGTTTACACAACGATGCAAACTTATCCACCGTCACGGCAAATTATAATGGAAAAACTATTCGAATTCCGCGTATTCAAGATGCGACCGACAGCGATATGTTCGCTTGGGACAACGCTTGGTCGGCAACCGAAAACGGCATAACCCACACGCGTAGTATTAATTTGCTGTGCCGTTGTCAATGTACTCCCGAAACCTGCCATTGGACAGGATGTGGGGATTATTGGTTCCAAAATGATGACGGAACGTGGGCGACTAAAGGTTTTTGTCAGTGTTGGACCGAAACACAAAATATGACATTTACCTTTATTTACAAGACGAACGACCTTTCGGCGATTGAAAATTACGGTAGCCTTGGTTATAAGGTGAACAATCACGCACAGCTTTTCTATATGCCTGATTCGGATTCGACCGTTCGTGTTTCTTATGACGATGTGAGCGTGACCATCCCAAATCTTTTTGAAAAGCAGTTAACCCACGATTTTGACGGTTATACCGCCCACTACAATATTACGGTTAACGAGGGTAAGTTGGTTTTGACGGATGGTTCGCCACTTACAATACACGACGTTATGACCGAAACCCTTGTTTATATCAGCGGCTCGTTGGTAATCACAGCCGAGGATGCTAACGGAAATAGAACAACCCTTAAACAAGGTGAAGATTACACCGTTAATTATGATGGAACGGGCGATATAATAGATGCTCAAGGCAACAAGGTACATATACTCGACATTGTGGTTTTAAAACCGCAGCCTGTTATGTATATTCTTGATTACGACGCGACCCTGATTATTCCAAGCGGGGTAACCGAAGCGATTAAATATACAAACTCGGCTTCGATTAGCCTTTGGGGCGACAAAATCGGGGATACCACGGTAGAAAAGGTTTATGCCGATATAAATATTGCGGCAAAGAACTATAAGGTGGAAATGTTTAAAACCTGTGCCCAAAGCGGCGAACCGCTTGGTGGCGCCACCTTTGGACTTTATAACGCGCAAGGCGGTTTAATTACTACCGAAGTGACCGACGAAAACGGAGAACTTGTTTTTCAATCGAATATTATAGAAGGCATTATTCTTCGCGAACACGAGCTTTATTATATGCAAGAGCTTCGCGCTCCACCGGGGTATCAGTTAGACGACACGAAGTATTGGTTCTGCTTCTGTAATGAAGCGGGTGATACTTGCAAAACTTGTGTTGAAATCTTGGCGGGTAAGGATGCCCAGCGTATTCAGCCTGAACAGATTGGAAAGGTTCACGTAACGAATCAAATTATAAATTACAACCTGCCTGCCACCGGCGGCGGTGGTATATATCCTTTGATACTTGTGAGTGTGATATGTATTATTACACCACTTGGATATAGATTTATTCTAAGGCGCAAGCAAGAGAGGAGGGGCGTAGGATAGCTTCCCTTTCTACGGCGGAAACGCGCCGAGGATAAATCCATAAAAAATAGACTTTAAATTGAAAGGAACAAAAAATTATGAAAAAGTTTTTATCAATCGTTATGGTGTTTGCTATGATTTTAGCTATGAGCACCACGCTATTCGCAGCAGAAGGCGACACAACAGTTTCTATCACAAACGCTAACGGCAGAACCTACGTTGGTTACAAATTATTGGCTTTAACAACCAGCCTTAAAACAGGCGAACATCATCCCAATGAATGTGACGACGTAAATCATACCGACAATTGCTACAACTATGCTTATACAGTAAATAACAAGTACACCGAAATTCTTCAAAAAGAAGTATTTGATAACGGCGGCAACTATCTTTGGGAAGGCGGCGTTAAACCTGCCAACTCTACACTTATAACAAATGACCAAATTCTTAAGTATTTATCCAACCAAGTAAGCGACAACAACGGCACATACGCTACTATGCGTCAGGTTGCAGACCGTATCTATCGCGCAATTAAAGCTGCCAATATTACCGCTGATGCTGCAAGCTTAACAGGCAATAACGACACTATTGCACAAGGTTATTGGATGTTTGCTGATGAAACAGACCTTAACGGTAGCAACGTTTCTAATTCACTCGTTATGGTAGATACCGCAGGTAATGACGCTATTACAATTAATCCTAAAACCGCGCTTCCTACCGTTG
This sequence comes from Acutalibacteraceae bacterium, assembly GCA_045635145.1. Taxonomy (GTDB): domain Bacteria; phylum Bacillota; class Clostridia; order Oscillospirales; family Acutalibacteraceae; genus UBA737. The sequence continues at coordinate 4,307 of JAZRBQ010000142.1, forward strand.
AGAAAAAGGTAAAGGATATTGAAGACACCGAAGACAGCAACATCGCTGACAACGAATGGAGCGATACCGCTGACCACGACATTGGCGACAGCGTTCCCTTTAAGCTTACTGCAACCCTTCCCAGCAATGCTCAAGGCTATCAAAGCTACAAGCTTATCTTCCATGATACTTTGGCAGAAAGCTTAACCCTTAAATCAGAAACCATCAAGATTTTCTTATACGAAACCCTTCACAGAGCAAACGCTGATTTTGACTTGAACGACGGCAAAGACGTTACCGACAAATTCTTTAATAAAACTACCGGACTTGCTGATGCAAACTGCGACCTAGAAGTTGGATGCGACAACGTATTTGCTATTGAAGGCGTAACCAAAAACAGCGTATTTGTTGTTTATTACGAAGCAGTTTTAGGCGAAAATGCAGTTGTTGGTGGTAACGGTAACACCAACGAAGTATATCTTGAATATTCTAACAATCCTTATGGTAACGGTACAGGTAAAACCGAAGCTGATAAGGTTACAGTATTTACTTATCAGTTAAAAATCAATAAGGTTGACGGCGAAGGCCACGCACTTGAAGGCGCTGAATTCAAACTTTATAAGAAGGTTCTTGGTCAAGCCAACCCCGTATTAGTTGAACTTGACCAACCCGGCGTAAACCCCACTACATTTACCTGGACAGGCCTTGACGACGGCGATTACATCTTAAAGGAAACTAAGGTTCCCGCAGGTTATAACGGAATGGCTGACGTTGAATTTACTATTATCGCAACCCATAATCAAGCTGAAGATGGTTCGTTAGTTCTTACTTCTTTGGATGGCGGCAAAATGGGCCTTGGTGATACCGCAACAGGTTTAATCGACGAAAATATCGTCAACAAAACAGGTTCTGTTCTTCCTGAAACAGGTGCGATGGGTACATTTGCGCTTGTATTCGGCGGCACAGCATTCGTATTGATTGCGGCTGTATTTATGATTACCCGCAAGAAGATGTCTGTATTTGAAGACTAATTTTATAATACGTATCTTACGTTTTGTTAATTTTTAGTAATAGCGGCGGACGGCTTAATCCGTCGTCCGCCGCTATCTTTTTAAAGCAGTGGAGAGATGCTTATGAAGAACAATAAAATAGGAATTATATTGGTTCTGATGCTATTCGTAGGTGTCTGTGGACTGCTTTATCCATCGGTGAGCCAATATTGGAACACTAAAACTCAAACGAGAGCGGTTGAAAATTATCAAGAAATATTGGCTTCAATTGAGCCCGAAGATTTTGACAAATATTTTGAACAGGCGGATAAATACAACCAAGATTTAAATGAAATAAACCAACCGCTGATAAATTACGGCAAATTGCAAAATTACCAAGAAATTCTAAACATCGCGGGAAACGGTGTTATGGGATACGTTACAATTCCAAAGCTTAGTGTCGAATTGCCGTTATATCACGGAATATCAGCCGATGTACTTAACGTTGCTTGTGGCCATTTGGAAGGAACATCCTTGCCTGTGGGTGGCGAAAGCACACACTCTGTTTTATCGGCGCATCGCGGTCTTCCGCATGCCAAGCTTTTTACCGAGCTTGACAAACTTGAAATCGGCGATACCTTTACAATCACCGTTTTGGATAGAACCGTTACATATCAGGTGGACCAAATTAAGATAGTGCGTCCCGACGTAATTGACGACGTGCAAATTGTGCAGGGTGAGGATTTATGCACGTTACTTACCTGTACTCCTTACGGGGTTAATTCACATAGATTACTTGTGCGCGGTACCCGTATCGAAAATGCCGCACCTGTTTTGCACGTTACCTCTAATGCATATCGAATTGATTCCCTGGTGGCAACACCTGTGGTTGCGGCACCGATTTTGTTATTTTTGCTTATTGTTTTAATGGTTAAATATAAGGATAAGGGAAGCAAACCCCTTATTTCGAAGGAGGAAGAAGAATGGCTAAAAGAAGAATGGGGTTAATCGCTCTTTTGGTTTGCTTTTTTATATGCCTAGCACCCTGTCAAGTTGGGGCGGCATCAACCACAAACGCAAAAGAACCCATTTTTACCGATAAGGATTGCTCATTGACAATATCGTATAGTTATGAAGACAACGTTTTTTCGGATTTGTCGGTAAGGCTATATAAAATAGCCGAAGTTTCTGCCGATTATCAGTACACCCTAACGCCTGCCTTCGAAAAATCCAAACTCGCCCTTAACGGAATACGCTCACTTGACGAATGGAAGGTAATTCGCTCAACCTTAGAAACCTATATCCTCGCGAATAAAATAACCGCGGATTTTGATATCTTAACAAATTCAGAAGGCAAGGTTTCGTTTGATGCCTTGAAGACGGGGCTTTATTTGGCGATTACCGATGGTATTGTTAAAGACGAAGCAACCTATATTTTTGATTCGGCTTTAATCTCTTTGCCGGTATTGACTTCGGATAATTTGTGGCAGTATAACGTTGTGGCAAAAGCCAAATGCGAGGTTATCCCCCCTGCCGAAGCCGACGAAGAAACCGAATATAAGGTAACAAAGCTTTGGAAGGGCGATGACGCTAAGGCAAATCGCCCCGAAAGTGTAGAACTTGAAATATTTCACAACGGAAAAAGCTATAAAAAGGTAAAACTTTCGGATGAAAACAATTGGATGTATAGCTGGCAAGCAAAGGATGATGGCTCTGACTGGAAGGTTGTTGAGCGAAATATCCCGTCAGGATATACGATGACCGTTGAAAAACGCGAAAATGCCTTCGTTGTGGTCAACACGATTGAAGGTGATAATACCGTAGATTCCGACGCGCCACAAACGGGCGATACTTCTAACTTTATGTTATGGGTTGTTCTTATGATAATATCGGGCAGTCTGCTTATTATCATAGGCTTTACAGGAAAGAGAAATCGCGTATGACAAACCTAAAAAATCTTTTTAACCGAAAAAGTTTAGTTGTTGTCGGCGTGGGGTTAATTGTAACCGCAATTGTGATTTTGGCGGTTTCACAATGTAATATTCACGCTTCTAAGCAAAAGACACAAGAATATTTGAGCACAATAGGCAAACTCATTCCAAACCCGCAAGGTGCCCTACCGCAAGAACGCGCACATAACGCAATGCCAACCCTGTCGATTGACGGCACCGACTTTGTGGGAATATTGGAATTCCCAAAGTATGACTCAAGTCTTCCTGTTTGTGACGATTGGGGCAAGCCTTCAAAATACCCTTGCCGTTTTAGTGGCAGTATTTATAACCGCACAATGCAAATCGGCGCAACATCACAAAGCGGGCAGTACGATTTTTACGGTGATATTTCGGTGGGAGATAGCGTTTCCTTTACGGATATGGAAGGCAATCGCTATTCCTACACAGTGACCGATATTCGTTACGAAAAAAGCGCCGACCAAACGGCGTTACAGCGCAATGATGCAGCCTTGACCTTGTTTATTAAAAATATTTACGCTTTTGAATACATAATTATTTATTGTGACGTTTAAAATTGATTTTAAATGGTGATTAAATGGATAAAGAAATTTTGACCAAAAAAATTATCCGCAAGGAAGCGGGGAAACAGTTCAGAGGTTATTTTTTGGGGATGGTGCTTTTATTACCGTTCTATGCGCTGTTGTGTTTTATATTAGCATTCTTTATTGCACTTTTAATAAATGTAGTGGTGCAAAACAAGATGACCTTGAACATAATTGTGGTCGTTTTGCTTTCGCTAATGAGTATTCCTTACATATATGTTGTTATTAACACAATTTGCGGTTTTGTAAGTTTTATGAAGGGCGAAACGGAGATAATTGACGACTGGTTGGTTGACAAATTGCCAAAGCGACACGGTAGATACACTCACAGACCTAACACCTTGGTTTTTGCAAGAAGCGGTGAGTTTGGACTCAGCGATGATTTTTACTACAAATGGTCTAAGATTTATTCAATGACCGAAGAATCGGTTTACGACAGGTCGGCTTTGGATGATGATTTTTACGTTATCAATATCGGAAAAACAAAAAAGGTCATGGCATATAATAAAAAATGGTTTGAATTAAAGGAGATATAAACATGGTTAAGCACGTAATTTTATGGAAATTGAAGGACGAACACAACAATTCTACCGTTAAGCAGGGGATAAAGGACGGTCTTGAGGGTTTAATGGGTAAAATTGAAGGTCTTTTAGAAATTAAGGTTGAGATTAACGGTCTTTCATCATCAAATGCCGACGTTATGCTTTATTCAGTCTTTGAAAACGAAGATGCTTTGAAGAATTATGCCATCCATCCCGAACACGTGTATATAGCCGACACTTTCGTTCGCCCATACACCGAAGTTAGAATGTGTATGGATTTTTGATAATTCGTAATGCGTAATGTGGAATTCGGAATTATTTTGTAAATCTATATAGATACATCGTAGGGGTCATTCACGAATGACCCGTGGTATCAGATTAAACTTAACGGTCGATTCGTGAATCGACCCTACAATTATTCTGTAAAGTTTGCTTGTAGGGAACGACCTATGTGTCGTTCCTTTTTCTTTTAAATACTAAAAAATGAAATGTGTGTGGTTGGTAGGTGCTTTGAAAATTATTGCACCGCTTATTACGATGTGTTATAATGACATAAATACAAATACAAAACTGAAAGGATTTTTTGTGTGGATTACGTTTTAAGAACATACTCACTTACCAAAAAATACAAAAAACAACTTGCGGTGAATGATGCTAATATGAACATTTGCCGTGGCGATATTTACGGCTTTGTGGGTGAGAACGGCTCGGGTAAAACTACCATTATTCGTTTAATCACAGGGCTTATTTTTGCAAACTCGGGCAGGTTTGAATTATTCGGTGTTCCGCAGGATTCAGCCGAAATTCGTTCTGCTCGCCGTAAGGTTGGCGCGGTGGTTGAAAGCCCGTCAATTTACCAAAATATGTCGGCTTTTGATAACCTTAAAATGCAGTGCGAAATTTTAGGAATTCCTGCCGATGAGCGAATTGAAAAAACGCTCGAAGAAGTGGGGCTCGGTTATCTACTAAAGGACAAAAAGAAGGTTAGCAACTTTTCACTCGGTATGCGCCAACGCCTTGGTATTGCAATGGCGCTTTTGGGCGAACCCGAATTTTTGATTTTAGACGAACCGATGAACGGCCTTGACCCTGCGGGTATTGTGGAAGTGCGTGAACTTATTTTAAAGCTCAACCGCGAACGCAACATTACCTTTTTAATTTCTTCACATATTTTAACCGAATTATCCTTGGTTGCTACCAAATACGGCATAATTTCAAAGGGTCATATTATTAAAGAGATTACCGCAACCGAATTGCAGGAAGAACTTGCAAAAACTACCGATATTGTGGTGGATAACCCCGAAGAATTGACAAAACTAATGGGCGAAGTTTTACCCGATAGTAAGATTTCGTATATTCCGGGCGGGGTTTGTATTGCGGGCGAGTTTGACCTTAACGCTGTGCTTAGCGTTATCATAGCTTCGGGTATGCGTATTATAAGCATTAACTGCCACGAAACAAGTTTTGAAGATTATTATCTTGAAACTATCGGAGGTAAAAGGGTATGAACAGACTAATTAAATCGGATTTTGAGAGATTTTTTAAAGATAAATTATTTTTAGTGGTTAGCATTCTTGCGGTCGTTTTTGCGGTAATCACTCCGCTTTTGTACGTCTTGATATTTAAAGTTGCGGGCGAAATGGACCCTATGGCAGCCGAACTTTTGGGCAGTTACGTAACGGCAAAGGGTCAGTTTTTCGGCGCGTTTTCCTTTGGTAATAATCTAGGGCTGATTGCACCCTTGCTTGTGGGCATCATTCTTTTTAAGGATTTCAGTTTCGGTACTGTGCGTAACAAAATAGTAAGCGGTCATTCCCGCGCTTCGATATTTTTGTCGATTTTTGTGGTTTGCACCGTTGCCTTGTTCGGTATTATTTTGGCACACGCGCTTTTAAGCCTTGGCATTAGTCTTCCGTTTTTTGATTATCAATCTACACCATTTAAAATGGCGGATTTTTGGTACCTTTTAGAGTCCTTGCTGTTTGAATTTTTGGTGTATTTATTCGTTGCGGCTTTGGTTAGTTGGTTGTGCGTTAATATGAAAAATATCGGTATGGTTATTGTGCTGTACGTTGCAATTGTTTTGGGTGCTACTATGATTGCGGGTATTTTGCAGGTGGCGCTTGTCGTGCTTGAAACCCAAAAGGATATGGCAACGCTTGTTAAGGTTTTGCAATTCGTGCAGGATATTAACGTCTTTAATTCGTCGGCAACAATCGGTGTTGGCGAAAGCTACACCACAAAACAGGTTTGTTATTACGTTTTGCCACCCGTTTTAGGCACAGGCGCGATTTTGGGACACGGTTTGTTGAAGTTTAGCAAGAAAGACTTGAAATAATGCGGAATGCGTAATGCGTAATTCGTAATTATAAAAGGAGTTTACAATGAAAAAGATATTAAGCAAAATCGGTAGTTTTTTTGGCTGGGTGTTTGCGCTGATTTTCGCTTTGATTTTTGGTGTTTGCATTGTCTTTTATTTGCCGATTGATTACATCAAATACAAGGGTTCGTATTATTATAAAATCGAGGGCAAAAAGTACGGTCTTTTTGCGGCTATTGGTATGCATTTTGAAATGTATAATCTAATTGCAAAAAACAATTTGCCGATAAAATATATTAAAAACCCCGAAAACGAAAATTTGGACTGCGGTTGGTTTGTTTTTGGCGACACTTTACTTATAATTGACGACTATGGTTTTGAATATGATGACGAGAGCGGCGAATGGATACATACGGAATATCTTGATGATGACGGCGAACCCGAAGAAGAAATTAAGATGCCGCTTTGTGAATTCTTTAAAACCGAAATTGATGAAGCAAATGAGCGCGCAGGTGAAATTATTTGTACAAAAGCGGTAGTTTTGCTCGATGGCAATATTTTTAATGGCGCCGAACTTGCAAAAAAACAAGAAGCCTTTTTGGTTTATGAAGATAATTTAGCAGTTGTTTTAAAAGCATTTTGTGAAAAAGGTTGAATCTTACCGCCTGAAAGGAAATAAAAATGGAATTTTTGAAAAGTAAAAGAAATATACTTACAGGGCTTGTTTTGATAGTTGCGTTTTTGCTCGAAACACCTATTCGTCATTACATAATCCCCGGTATTGCGTTTGTTGGGGCGCTTGACGTGATTTTGTCTAGCACAATCGGTTATATTGCGATTTTTACCTGCCTTTTAATCGTTACGCGCGATTATATGAACAAGGTGAACTTGATAAAAGCGGCTGTGGTGGTTGGCGTTTTTGCTGTGGTTGACAGAATAATACGCTTGTTCTCCTTTGTCGAAATTTTGGCTTTGGTTTATCAAATGGTAAGACCGGTTCTTGTTGTGGCGGTTATCTTTTTTGCTATAAAGCTTATTGCGCGCTGCAGAATTTATAGGGATAACAAGGTTTTGGACTTGGGACTTTTGCTTTTGGGCGCCAACGGTGCGTTTAACGTTGTAGAATATGTATCGAGAAAGATTGCAATGCAACACGCGGGCAACAACTTCTTTGCAATGGTTTCAATGCTTACACCTTCAAGCAGCGCTTATTCAATATTAGCCTCCCTTTGTGGCTATTTAATTGTCTTTTTGGCTTTTGCCTTTGCGCAAAAGTGTATGGATGACGATTTTTACGTGATTTAGGTATAATTAAGGAGTGTTATTATGAAATACCAATTTGATGTTAAATTAACCGAACAGGATTATTTAGATTTTAATATATTTCACGCCTTGCGTTCTCACTACGGCAAAAAGCTGCTAAAAAGTTTTAGGATAATGCTTACTGTTATGCTTGTGGCGTTGTGCGTATTTTTTTGGGTGGGCGAAGGCTTTTCGGCAGATACCGTCATAAGCATAGTTGTAATTACGGTGTTTTTTCTTATTCTTCAAATATTTTTGCCAAAATTTTTAAAACGGTCGGTTAAAACCACTATAAAGGGGCTTAAAAATAACGGCAAAATGGGTTATTCGCCCGAATCGGTTTTGGAATTTTATGACGATTACTTTATCGAAATTATGCCGAATAAGAAAATCGAGCAAAGCTATTGTGAAATAGAAGGTGCCAGCCTTGTTGATATGAAAACGATATACATTTATGAAAACAATGTTGCGGCATTTATGTTACCTGTGTCTTGTTTTAAATCTAAGGCCGAGCTTAATGAATTTATCGAATTTTTGAAAACAAAAGGCATTAAGGTGGATAAGTATTGCTGAAATCTAATGTAATATTGTAGAGCGTTACTTCTTTAACAACCTGTGGTTTATTGCTGATTTGGGCTACGAACACATAAGGCATACGGGTAAATATAAGGCGACAAAGCCTAACGACAAAAGGGTTGCTTTGTTTGCTCATCAAGGGCTTGACTTCCTCTAATGCTGACGTTATGCTCTATTCGGTGTTTGAAAATGAACAGGCGCTTAAAGACTACGCCGTACACCCCGACCACGTTTTTGTGGCAGATACCTTCGTTCGCCCTTATACCGAGCTTAGAATGTGTATGGATTTTGAAGCTTAAGTACAAAATGTTTAAAGTGGTGTAGAAATTTTAAAAGGTGATTTTATGAAAAAAGTGTTTTCGGTATTTTTGGCAATTCTTATGATTTTTACAAGCCTTACCGCTTGTAAAGGGATTGCGAAAAAAGAAGATAACGCGGATGGCGAGTATATTTATTTGCCTAAATATAAATGGCATTCACAGGAGAATTCGGGTGGATATCATAGAGAATCTATATATAAGTATGAATATGATGATTACGGCAACGTCATAAAGGAAACCGAATACACTGATGGACGAATTTTTAATATTCGTGAACGAACATTCGATACAACATACAATTATGATGAAAACGGTCGAATACTGAAAGAATTTGTTCGCACGGAAGATTTTTGCACGAGCATTACCGACGGTCATAACGTTTATACTGAAACTTTTGACTATATCTATAACGAAAAACAACAGCTGATAAAGAAACAAAATATATCTATAAACGGTGTTGAGGATACTTATTGTTTCTACGGATATGAATATGACGAACAAGGTAACGTTGTGAAAGCGACAGAATATAATGGTGATGCCGAAAAAAATTGTGAATATGGCTATACATACGATTCGCAAAACAAATTGATTGAAAAGGTGAAAACATTCCATTTTATGGGTAAAGCTTCTCCTTATGAGGAAACTGATTTTACCTATAATGAAAAAGGGCAAATAGATTATTATAAAATACGATTTTATAATAGTAGTGACTATTATGAAGTATACTGTTATTACGATGAATTGAACCGACTTGTTAAAGAAGAAAAAACAAGGTATGACTATACCGGCAATATTCT
>JAZRBQ010000143.1:0-2990 GCA_045635145.1 Acutalibacteraceae bacterium
TTGGCTTTTCTTTCACAAATCATATCGGCAATTTGCGAAAACTTCTTTTCGTGCAAAGCCTCATTTACGCGCACTAATTCCCTTATTCTTTGGGTTTCGACAAGTTTGTTAAGGTCAGCCACAGTTTCGCAACCCATAAGCTCGCCCCAATTTTTACTCTCGCGTGAGATTGTAAACAAATTAGGACTTTCGCGGTAACATCCCACGTTATCGGGATTAATACGGTCGGGATAAACAAAGATAAAGCCTTCAGGTGCGGGAATTATATCCCACGAACGCAAAAATGATGTTGAAGGCGCCATTTCACCGTAAAAATAATCAATAAAACCGTTGTTTTCGTAAACGTCAACATATTCACGCTTGCGGTAACGTAGTAAACGCGCTTTATCACGCATTCCTATGCTGTCATAATAATCAATCAATTCATTGGTTGATATTCTCTTTCGATTAAGGGGGAAATCGTCCTTTACTATTTTTTCTACTTCGTGTTTTAATGCTTGGGACGAAAAACTTTCTTCACCGACAACCTTAATATAAAGCCCGCTGTTTATGGTGCAGTTCATACTGCTCTGAGCACGGGGATAAAGTCGGCTTATAGCCAAAAACAAGATAAACTGCGCTGTTCTTGTATAAACGTCCTTACCCTCGTTATCGGAATATTTTATAAGATTAACCACACCGTTAGAAGCCGCCATAGCCGTCCGCATAGAGCTTCTTTCGGTTTTAACGTCCTTACTTCTTAACGGAACATAGTTAAGCGTAAAAATACGTCCCGCAATTTTAGCAGCTATGGGGTCGGTCGAAAGCTTACCCTTAATAAGCCCCAAATCCTTTACCATATCGTAAAGTGATTGGTCAATTTTAGCGTCATATATATTACCATCAATATTAAGCTTCATAAATTTCATCTCCTTTATATCCTACGCAATTTAAAGCCCTAAAATTCAAGTTTTAAAAGTATTAAAAAAGACTACCCTGCTAACAGCGGTAGTCAACCATTATCGGTGGTTAGTAGAAACGCCTGTCCATCTCACAGGCCTATACCAAAATTCACGAAATATATCTTTAATATTATTTTATAAAATTTTAAGGCTTATGTCAACATTTTTTAATATATTACTAAATTGGACTTTAATTTTATAAATATGTATGCTATAATTAATTATATACACTTCAAGGAGGATTACAATGAATAAAATCGCTAAATTATCCCTTTCATTACTACTTATAATTTGCCTTATTATTCCATCAGTTTTTATAAACGCCGAAACTCAACCTGCGGCTATTCCCACAGGTTACACCACCGCTTCGGACGTTGAATACGTAAAATCCGGTAAGTACGTTGCAAACTGGGGTGCTCGTGGCGAAACCGCCACCTTTTTGTCAAGTTATGCCGAAGATTTTTATGACGGTAATACCGAATATGACGTGATGAGCGAAAAACTCGGTAGTTCAACACTCGCATCTGTCCCCACTTCAGACTTGTATAAATCGCTTCAAACCACTATGAAAGATAAGCACAGTTATATTATAAGCTATGCTGCCACACGCGACCTTTATAAATTTACCGACTGTGTTAGAAGTGATTATAGCCAAATCTCTTCATTCTATTCTGGTGGGATGTTTGGCAGTGCTTGGGATTCCGGCAAAACCTGGAACCGTGAACACGTTTGGCCCAACAGCAAGGGCGACCTTGCAGGCAACGGCGAAAATGATATTATGATGCTTCGCCCCACATTGACAAGTGAAAACGGTAGCCGCGGCAACAAGGCTTACGGCACAACAACCGCCTATTATAATCCCAACGGCGAATCAGGTGGAAAATACGACCTTCGCGGCGACGTTTCCCGTGTTATACTCTACCAATATGTGCGTTGGGGTTGTATCAACACCGGTTCAAAATACAATTCAAAGGACATTTTCGGTGTTGACGGCGTTATCGAAAGTCTTGACGTTTTACTTCTTTGGATGGAACAAGACCCCGTTGACACTTGGGAAATGGGTCGTAACGACGCTGTTCAGTCGATTACAGGTACACGTAACGTATTTGTAGATTACCCCGAATACGCTTGGATTTTATTCGGTGAAGAAATCCCTGACGATATTGTTACACCTTCGGGCGAAGGCAGTGGCCGTGAAACCTCCGGCACAACCGGCACTTGCACATGGACACTCGACGGTACTGTGCTTACCATTAGTAGTAACGGCAACGGCAAGATGGATAGTTACTCAGATTATAACGAAGCGCCTTGGGGCACCAAAATCACAAAGGTAATTATTGAAGATGGCGTTCTTAACATTGGCAATTACGCCTTTGCGGGCGCAGAAAATCTTGCCGAAGTAATCATACCAAACAGCCTTAAATACATCGGTTCATATGCATTTACTTGGTGTGGTAACCTTTCTAAAGTAACGCTTCCCAACAATTTAACCTTCATTGGTACTTCGGCATTTGAATATTGCGAAAGCCTTACCAGTATCAATATCCCTAAAACCGTTACAAACATAGGCAACTACGCATTCAATAATTGCTTTGCGCTTTTCAACATATATTATGGCGGCACAGCAAAAGATAAAGAAAGTATCACAATCGGCACCAATAATTCCGTTTTGGCAAGTGCAAATTGGCACTATACCGCTTGTAAGCACGTTTATGACAACGATTGCGATAATAAATGTAATATTTGCGAAGAAGAACGTAACAATAGTCACGTTTATATAGGCAAAACCGTAAATGCCACAACCTCACAAAATGGTAAAAAGTATTATGAATGCTGTGTTTGTGGAGATACAAAATCCACTTTAACCATCTATAAAGCATCAAAAGTATATCTTTCTACCACGGAATACGCATACAACGGCGAAACTAAAAAGCCATCCGTAAAGGTTTATGACAGTAAGGGTAAAAAGTTAACCGAAGGCGAAGATTATACACTTACCCGCCCTTCAACCAGTAAAAATATCGGTAAGTACAAAATTACCGTAACCTT
>JAZRBQ010000144.1:0-2422 GCA_045635145.1 Acutalibacteraceae bacterium
CCAAAGTGTGTAGTTGCCCTTCTTTAACTTGGCGCTGGAATAAATAAGAACTTGGTATGCATTTGATTGTGCAATTTTGGTAACGTCGTTATTACGACGGTCTTTTAAAATGATGGGGGTTTTGCCGTCTTGACGGTTAGCAAAACTGAATACCGCGTAGGTTTGACCACCGTCTTCAATGCGGTCAAGCATATTGCCGCTGGCTATTACCGTACCACCGTTTATGTGAATACCCTTGTCAGAGTCGATGCCTGCGTCGGCACTTGTGGAACAGGCAGAAGCCAAAACTATACCGCCGTTTATGACAAGCCAACCGTTTGAGTCAATGCCATCACCTTCGCCTGTTTGGCCGTTGCAAACAATGTTAACTATGCCGCCGTTCACAGTGGTAACCGAAACATTATCCTCATTTGTGTTAATGCCGTCATTAGCGGAGTTTATGTTTATGGTGCCGCCGTTTATGGTAAGGTGAAGCTCACTGTCAAGGCCTTCGTTTGCAGCCCTGATATTAAGTGTGCCTTCGCCGTCTATGTTCATCGACATTTTGGAGTAAAAAGCGCCATCATATTTGTGCAGTTTTTTAGCATCTTCAACTTTGGTTTTATCTTGGTTAAAAACTAAAGTGTCAGGCTTATAGATTTTTTCAACATAAGCACCGTTTACCGTGTTGGTAGTACCATCGGCAATTATGACGTTAGCACCCGCTTTAGTAGTGTCAACATCTTTTGTGGCTTTGTCGGCGTCAGTGTTGCCGCATTCATATACGTTATAGAATATAACTGCAGGCGCAACCGTGCAGGTAATATCTAAATTGTTTAAAATAAGGGTTACGACTGCGGTTTCGTCCTTTTTTGCATCTTCGCCTAAGTCTATGGCAATTTGTCCTTGCGATAGTTTTCCAGTTAATGAATAAGTCCCCGCTTTTGTGATATGTACAACCGTGTGTGCGGCGGCTTCTTCAGCTGAATGGGCGTCGCCATAGCCACCTTCGCCGTAGGTGAAGTCTTTGCCTTCCTCATAATATATAATGTCGTTTGCGGTGTAAACGGCATCGGTATCTTGGGTGGAGGCGGATTCGCCGTCAACAGTTATGCCGTTATCGTTTAATACGATTTTTACCGCGTTTACATCTATCGAAGTTTTGGGAGATTTGCATGCGGTAAGAATACAAACCAAACATAATAAAATAGCAACCAAATTTAAGAATTTCATATTATCATCCCTTCAAAACAATTATAGCATAAAAAAGCCCGAATTTTCAAAACAAATTGTAAATTTTTTAAAAAACAAAACCGCCTCTTTTGAGACGGTGGAATATTTGGTATAGCGGCGGGGAATGAGCCCCGCTTTTTGGTCGCCCGTGTATGAATACAGGTTACGCTATCTTTGCAACCGACGGATACTTTCGTTCACACACAATTACCGCCGACAGCCTGGCACCCGTAGTAGGAATCGAACCTGCATCTAAGTCTTAGGAGGACCTTATTCTATCCGTTGAACTATACGGGCTTATTTATATATGTGTCTTACGACTAATCCATATTACAACACCGAGTAAAAAAAGTCAATATTTTACTCAAAAAATGCTTGACAAACTGGGTGAAATGGTATATAATCCATTTGTTGCAATCCAAAGACAGTAGGTGGCATTTGCCGTAAGTTTAACGCCTACCGAGGTTAAGCGCAAAAAATTTAAAGTTTTACTTTGTATTTTTATGCTTGTCCGTCGTCTTTGGGCAAGCATTTATTTTTTACCACGGAGGTGAAACGCATGCCCAACGCAGCGGTTTTAGAACAAAAACAAAAGCAGGTTGCAGAACTTTCTGAGAAGTTAGGTAAAGCAGTAACAGGTGTAGTTGTTGACTATAAAGGTATAACAGTTGCTGATGATACTGTTCTCCGTAAGGAACTTCGTGAAAATGGTGTAGATTACTTTGTTGTAAAGAACTCTATCTTAGGTCGTGCTATTGCAGGAACAAACCTTGAAGGTATGTCTTTTGCACTTGAAGGCACAACTGCTATCGCTCTTTCTAACGAAGATTACACAGCAGCCGCAAGAATCCTTTGCAAATACGCAGACGCACACGACAACTTCAAGGTTAAGACCGGTTTCTTAGATGGTGAAGTAGTTGACGCTGATACCATCAACGCTATCGGTAAGTTACCAAGCAGAGAAGTGCTTCTCGCAACTGTTTGCAACGCTTTCCAAGCACCCATCGCAGCATTCGCACGTGCTGTACAAGCTATTGTTGACAAGGATAATGAGTCAGCAGAATAATTGAATTTAAATTAAAACATATTATTGGAGGAAATAAAAATGGCATCTGAAAAAATCACAGCTATGATTGAAGAATTAAAAACTCTTACAGTTTTAGAACTTTCTGAACTTGTAAAGGCAGTAGAAGAAGAATTTGGCGTATCT
>JAZRBQ010000145.1:0-15922 GCA_045635145.1 Acutalibacteraceae bacterium
ACTTCCATTACCCTTAAGAACAGCAACAGGATAATCGGGAGCATCAGGGTCGTAATTTGGGTTTTCAATTTGAATAAGCGGTTGCTTTATGTAGTAGTCAAAATTTTCAATAAAATCAAAAAAATCGAATTCATGAAAAAACATATTTATAGTTGGAGTGTCAAACCGCAAGCCTAAATCGTGTAAAATAAATCCACCGGTACAGTTATTACAAAGAATTGTAAAATCATTTTTTTGTAGTTTTTTTTTGAGTTTTGGAATAATAAAAGTATTACGTATAAACTTGTTGGTTCTATGAGTGAGTTTGTTGTTAAATAGGTCCATATTTTCACCTTTTGTGTTTAAAATTTGCTAATTTAGTGCGAAGGATAAGTAAATTATACTTTTTATTTATTATCCATTTTTCTTGCTTCGAAGCAATACCTTTTGTTTTTATGGCTTCTTGCAAGATATTATCATTACATAAATCTATAACCGCTTGTCTTTTTTGTTTTGGAGAAAGGGGTGACGTTTTATAATAATAATTGTTTATAGATGCAATAGCACCGGTGATAAATTGCGTCAAATATGCTTTTTTGTAATTTTCATCATCGTTCCAGGCAATTTTTATCGCCTTTTCAGTCTCACATTTAGCTTTTTTATAGGCTTCAAAATAATCGTTATGGAAACGGTGCACTGCACTTTCCAAGTTTACATATCGGTAATAAAAAGGTTCCTTTATGTAGGAAAATTTTTGTGCAAAGCCTAATGCATAGATATTAAAGATACGGTCTTCTGAGAATTTAAGCCCTTGCGGGAAGTGAATGTTGTTTTGTTCAATGAGTTTTTTGCTATATATACAGCGCCAAACCGCACCGGCAAGTTCTAATAAAAGATTAGGATTAATTTCTTGCTTTGTTAAGCAACAGTTGTCTTGAAGTTGAATAATTGTGTCGTTTACGGTTTTTCCGTTTTCGTACACCGTTAAAGCATCGCACATAACAACGTCGCTTTTATCCTTTTCGGCAGTGGCAAGTAATTTTTCAAACATTTGCGGGTGGATATAATCATCAGAATCAACAAATCCCACAAAATCGCCGCTTGCGATAGCTAAAGCATTATTGCGTGCTGCGCTAACACCTTGATTTTCTTGATGAATAACTTTAATGCGAGAGTCCTTTTGGGCATATTTATCACAAATTGCACCGCTTCCGTCTTTAGAACCATCATTTACAAGGATAATTTCAATGTCTTTGAGTGTTTGTTTCAAGACCGAGTCAAGGCAGCGGGATAAAAAATCTTCCGAATTATAAACCGGGATTATTATGCTTAAAGAAATGGGTATCGGTTTCATTGTTTTTCTCCAAAGATTTGATTTTAAAATAAAGTAAAGCGAGGATGAAATAAGGGGTCGGGTTTACGGAAAGACCGAATAAGCCGAGTTCCACTGATTGTTGGATCCAAATGGTTAAAAAAGCCAAAATCAGCCCGAAAACGATATGATCATCAATCCAAAACAAAGCTTTTTTTAATAGTGTATAGATCGATGAAAGAAAGATTAAATACCCTGCAATTCCACCTGTGACTAAAAGAGATACGGCACTGTTATGTGCTGAATAAGAAATGTTACCTGTACCAAACAAAGGGTAATTCAACCATTTGTTAAAGCCGTTTGTCCATAGTGTGTCTCGCCCGTTAAAAATAGATTTGTGAAAAGTATTTAAACTCCAGGTATTGAGTTTTTGTATTATGTCAGTATCTTTAATTGCTACAATAAATAAAGCAATTAATAAAGGAATGATTAAAATAATAATTAACCAAGTTTTATTTAAAATCTTTTTGACAGGAATAATTGAAAAAATAGATAAAAATAAAAATATAGAAAACAAGATTGTACTGCGGCAATCAAATTTGATTAGCAAGAGATAATAAATTATTGAATATATTACAAGATAGATAATAGATTTTTGGTTTTTTATGTTTGAAAAAGAAACAATAAATAAAGCATACGCAAAAAATGCGTTTAATGAAATGGAATTGCCATCCCAACCGCTAAAAAGCGAAGTGAAATTTGCGACGAGTAAAACAGACATACCGAAAGCGCCATAAATTTTGCTTATAAGTGTGAGTTGCTCATTGGTAATACTGAAAAAAGCTAAAGGTATAAAAATTAAAAAAATACGCAAATATTCTAAGTAAGTATATCCGGTTTTAAAATGGCATATTAGACATTGCAAAAAAATTGCAAATATGATTATAAAGATTCTTTCGGTAAGAAATAAATTTTTTGCATTGATAATAAAATAAAAAATTGCAAGAACAAATAAAATATTGAAAGTTCGGTCATAAATATTTAAAGATTTACCAATACCAGCACCGAAAATAAGGCTCAATAATGCTAAATAGGCAGAAAAAAGTAGTAAAAAAATATCTTTTAATGTAAGAGTGTTTTCTTTTTGAAAAGATGTCACTAAAAAACAATTCCTTTCTTAAAATTAGTGTCTTTTAATGCAATAAAATAAATACATAGCAATTCCAACAGGCAGTGCTAATATGAAATAAGGTTTATATTTTCCTTTATAAGTGTATTCATTATTTTTAGAAAGAAACGAGTAAGCGAGATAGCGATAGCAATATGTAAACCTTTCGTTAAAGGATATTTTCATATTTATGCGTTCACCGTAAAACCATTTCATTGATAAGGCGTTATCGATCATTAGTTTTCTAAATGAATTGGAATATCCGTCAGAAAGATATTGGCATTCACATAAAGCCACATCTAATAATAATGATTTGTAACTTTCGTCAAATTTGTCATAAATGTAAGTTTCGGGAAAAAATTTTGTGTTTGATGGTTCGGGAATGATTATTGGTTTAATTAAGTCTGTTTTATAGATTAATGAACGATCGCCCGAACATTTAAATTGGTTAATAAGGCTATAAAGTGTAGTTTTATTAAGTCCGATTGGAAACGAGTCTCCGATTTGTGTTTTTTTCGCCATATCAGATTTATAGGCAATAATACCATTTGGATGATGTTTGTTTATAAATGTCACAAGGACTTTTATGGCATCGGGCGACAAAATATCATCGGAATCTACACAAAAAAAATATTCTCCGATTGTATTTGCAATACCAACATTTAATGCTGTATGTTTTCCGCCATTAGTTTTCTTTAAATAGCGGATGTTGAGTTTTTTTTCATTTTTAAAAGAACGAATCAGTTCTTCAGTATTATCGGTTGAACCATCATCTACTATAAGCCATTCGAAGCAATTTGCATAAGAAGACTGCTTTTTTAGACTTTCATATAATCGTGGCAAGGTGTGTGCTCGATTAAAAGTAGGAGTAAAAATAGTTATATCAAAGTTATTTTGTGTCATTTTTGTATTCTCTTTCTATTTGGGCTGTCCAATAGTTGACGGAATATTTTTTTGCAATGTCTTTTGAAGCGGTTTCCATCGCTTTAGTATCAAAAAACTCAGAATTTGATAAACTTTCTGCCATCAAGTCGGCTAATGCATTGTAGTTTTCGGTTTCAAAAAATTTAACAGCATTCCATTTTTTTGCCCATTGAGTGCCAGGAATATCGCTTATAATAGATGGTTTTTTTAAATATAGGGCTTCTAACAAAGTGTATGGAAAAGCTTCTCGTCGACTGGCACTTATAAATGTGTTTGCAGAGTTATAAAATTCTGATACGTTTTCACTCGGAGACCATTGAACTATACAGTCAGATATGTCGGAATAATTTCTATCGATATATTCCCATGTTTCCCGATAACCTACAATACCTAATCGAAAATTTAAATTTTGATGTTTTAATTTTCGGCAGGCATCGAGCAATATATCAAGTCCTTTAATTTTATAAAAACCGCCAAATGTTAAAAAGTCTACATTTTCCTTTGTTTTAGAGTTTTTTGGAGATTGAATTAGACGATTTGTATCTATGCAGTTTGGTATAATGCGAATATTTGTCTTATTGAATCCTAACTTTTCAACATATTTCGCATAAAAAGGATTAGGGGATAAAAGTGTTGCTTTTTTGCTAAGATAGGCATATTGAATTTTGTTAATTATTCGATGTGGCAAATCTATATTTTCTTCAAAAGAATCATGTAAATGCCAAAAAAGTTTCTGATTTTTCTTGAGAGCTAAAGACGTTAAGCAATCATATAATTCGAAATGTGAGTGTATAATGTCAGCGTTTGCCATCGCTTTTTTGATTTGCATAAATGTTTTAAGTGAAAAGCGATTAATGTTTGCAAAATATACGGTTCGTTGTTTTTGGATATTTTTGCACCAGGTTTTTTCTTGGGATGCAAATGGAAAGAGGTATTGGGTTTCTATACCTTGATTAGCTAAATGTTTATCTAAGGCGGTTAATGAAGCAATAAAATTTCCGCCATAGTTTGCAGCATAGGCACACACTTGTAAAACGATCATTATTTATTTCTCCTGCTTAAATTTTGCAAAACAATTATTACCAAAAATTCGATGGAAGGGTCGAGTGATTTTACTTCTTAACCGTTCGCTAAGCGGAACCCAAGATTTATCAAACCAATGAATAGCAAAGGTATTCTCAGTTTTGTTAAGCACACCGGTTGCGTTGTCAAAGGGGGAAAAATAATCTTTGGGATAAATGGTAATATCACCGTCTAAAGTTTGATAGTTGTTGTCTTTTTTAAGCCCTTTACTTTCAAGCAACGGAGTTAGTCTTTCAACGTTCGTTTTGGTGTTAAGACTGCCGTCACTTTTTACAAAAATTTCGTCGTTATAAAGCTCTATAAATTCTTTTATAAAAGAGTTATTAGCATCTGCTGCCATAAAGCTTGTTGCAATGAAGCCACATTCTTCAAAGCCGAAGACAGCGTTATTTTGTAAAATGGTGTCAAGCGGTTTTACAATTTCAACGTCGGTGTCCATATATATTCCGCCGTGATTATGTATAGCATAAAGACGAACGTAGTCGGACACGAAGGCGTATTTTTTATGTGCGAAGGCTTCGCGCACGTATTTGGGAGCGGAGTCAATATTAAATTTTCGCTCATTCCATTCGATTATTTCGTAATCGGGACAGTGTTTTTTCCAACTGTTAATGCATTTTAGTGCGGCTTTGGGTAGTGGTTTTCCGCCAAACCAACAATAATGAATTTTTTTAGGTATCATAACTTACCTCTTCGATAGTTTTCTTTTGTGTAAAAAGTTATAAACTGTTTTTGGTAAAAGACCGACTATTATAGGGCGTAGCATCCAAATATAATATTTTTTAGATAAATTTAGCTTTTTAATAGCAGATGCAGTTACTCTGGCTTCGTTGATGCGGAATTTAAACTTGCGGCGCGAGTAGGCGTTTCGGTCATCGCGCATTTTGTAAAACGGTTCAGATAAGTTGTAACCACGATAACCTTTTTCATACATTCGCACCCATAAATCCCAATCTTCAACGCGAAGGCGCTTATCATCTATGGCGTAGCCATTTACGGCGTGGTAAGCTTCGGCTTTTACTAAACACGGCGCATGGCAGAAAGGTGTACCCTTAACAAAATCGTTAATATTCGGTTCTCCCAAAGTAGTTCCTGTTCTAAAATCACCGTTTTCATCAAAATAAATCATCGGACAGCTAACAATCGAATATTGCTTATTTTTTTCTAAGAATTCAATTTCTTTTTCAAACCTTTGTGGCAAAGAAATATCGTCACCGTCCATACGGGCGATATATTCGGTATCGGCATACTTTAAACAATGATTCAAGGTGAAGTTGAGTCCCATATTTTTTTCGTTTTTTATAAGAATAATCTTTTCGGGGTATCTTTCGGCATATTGTTTTGCTATTTCGTAAGTATTATCGGAAGAGCCGTCGTCACACATAATGAGTTTCCAATGGGGATAGGTTTGCGCTAAAATGGAATCAATGGCTTCTGGCAAGGTGGGGGCACAGTTGTAAATGCCCATAAGGATTGAAATGTTTGCAGCCATAATAATTTCCTTTCTGTCGCTTTATTCACCTAATAATTTTTTGCGGTTGTTTAAAACCTTTTCGAGAAATTGTTGTTGCTCAAAATTGTTTTTTGCATGGATAATGCCGTTTTGACCGTAAGCTAAAACAAGTTCCTTGTTATTTAATAATTCTTGCATTGCGTTTTCAAGTGCAACAGCATCTTTTTTTGGGACGGTTAAGCCTGTTTTTTCGTTGATCATGGCATCAATAGGACCAGGAATGTCAGTAACTATAACAGGAACTCCCATTGATTCAGCCTCAATTACACCCATTCCAAAGCCTTCGCGGTAGCTTGGCAAAATGTAGGTGTCCATAGCGGAAAGATGTTGCTCCACGACATTCGAACGGCCTGTAAAAATAACGGCGCTTGATTTTTGCGCCCAATCGTAAAGGTCCTGGTTTAAGGTTTGGACGTTTTCGGGTACACCAACCATAATAAGCTTGGCGTTAGGATGAGCGGAGTAAAGCTCTTTAAAAGCGGCTAACAATTCGTTAACACCCTTATCACGAGTAATTCGACCCACAAAACCAAAAACAAAATCGTCAGGTTTTATGTTTAGCGCTTCTCTCATTTGAGCGCGGTAGATTTCTTTTTTAGAAACGTTGAATTTTGAAAGGTCAATACCGCAAGCACTACCGTTCCAAATGACAGCGCCCTTTGCCGCGGGATAAAGTCCTTCGGCAATAGAAAAATCTAAGTTGCTTTTGCTGTCGGGCTGTACGTGAGTTGCAAGGCGGCAAACAAGCTTTTCAATTGCTTTAAATATTTTGCGTTTTATACCTTGGAATCCTACGAAAACCATTCCCCATTGGCAGTAAAGCCTTACGGGAACCTTTGCCATTTTGCTGGCTATTGCGGCATATAACGAAGCGTTTGGAGTAGAGAACTGTACCAAATCAAACTTTTCGCGTTTTAGTATTTTTTTGATTTCTAGCATAGATTTAATGCCCGAAAGGCTAATACCACGTGCCATATTTACGGGAATGTAGTTGATGTAATCTGGCAATTCTTGGGTAAAGTCGGCATCATAATTGCAAATAAAGCTTATTTCCCAATCGGTGTTTTCGTGGATGAAGTTTGCGGTTTTAAGCACAAACGAACGAAGTGTGCCGTGTACGGTTGTAATGTAACAAATTTTTTTCATATTTGTATCACCCATCAACTGATTATTTCACCATAATTTCGTTGTATTTCATCATATAAACATCTTCTTTGTAGTTGCCGATATTTTTGGGGTTGCTTTTACCTTTAAGGTTGTTTTTAATTAACGCCATGTGGTTGCAACCACACTCAAAAGCGTGGGGGTAACCGCCGCCAAAACGGGGGTTGACTTCCGAAATGTAATATTCGCCGTCGATATCAAAAATATCAATGTCGATTTGACCCGAAAATCCGCTTTTAATGGCAAATTCTTCGATAAGCGCGAATAATTTTTCGTCTTTAAAGGATACCGCTTTATCGGTTTCGCCTGCTCGCATTAAAAGTTTCTTTTTAGTGAATATAGAAACAACTTCGCCTGAAAGCAAATCTATATAAACGTCGGCGCCGATTTCTTGTCCGTGCAAAAATTCTTGTATCATCATATTTTCGCCCGAATCAAATAGGAAAAGTGCGGTCTTAAGGTCGTTAGCTTTGCTTATTGAAATAGATGCGCTACCACGAGCGGGTTTTACAAAAACGGGGAAGGAAATTTCACCCGCGTCAACGTCGGCTAGGAAAAGTTCTTTGTTGGTGTAGCTTTTGGCACATTTGTATCCATTTTCACTGAGCCAGTGGAACATTTGCATCTTGTCGAGTGTGCGTTCGCATAACTCGTAGCTTGAACCAATGATGGCAACGCCTATTTCATCGAATTTTTCTTTGTTTTGGGCTAATAAGGAAAGTTCAGGGTCGATAAGTGACAGCACACCGCTTATTTCTTCATTCTTGCAAATATCAAGAATTATATCAATATAGCCGGGTTCGGTAATTCGGGGTACAAGATAGAATTTTTCGGCTTCGTAAATTGCGGGGGCAAGCTCGCTCATATCGGTAGCGATAACCTTGCCCTCTCCTTCAAATTCTTTTTTAAAATACTGCACAACCTTGTTTCGCGTGCCACAGCTTAAAATAAGGATGTTCATATTGCATTACCTTCCTGCACTTATCGTTGTCTTTCTGATTTCGGCAAAATTACCTTCGCTTGCTTGTGTGTCTTCTTGTATGTCGGCACGGGAAATAACTTTTAAGAAAGTCGAAATGATAATTTTGCAATCGCCCATAAAGCTTATGTTTTGTATGTAACTGATATCGTAAGCAAATTTTTCTTCCCAAGTTAAATTGTTTCTTCCGTTTACTTGGGCAAGTCCTGTAAGACCGGGGCGGACGTCGTGACGGTGTTTTTCTTCTTCAGTGTAGTATGGTAAGTATTCGACCAGCAGCGGTCTTGGACCTACGATTGCCATATCGCCTTTTAGAATGTTAAAAAGCTCGGGCAATTCGTCAAGTGAGGTGGAACGCAAAAACTTGCCGTAGCCTGTAAGGCGCTTTTCGTCGGGCAAAAGGTTGCCGTCGGAGTCGGTTTCGCAGGTCATTGTGCGGAATTTGATAAGTTTAAAGATTTTTTCGTTCTTACCGGGTCGCAACTGTGTGAAAAACGGATTACCTTTCATATTGATTGCACCTAAAATTATTAAAACCAACAAAACGGGGGAAAGCACAATTAAAGCAAACAGGCTAAGACAAAAATCAATAAGCCTTTTAAAGAATTTTTCGTACATTATGTAACCACCTTAAATAAGGGATTTTATTAAATCAATAACCTTTTGCTGTTCGGCTTCGGTCATTTTAATATCACTCGGCAAACAAAGTCCGCGTGAGAATAAATCTTCGTCAACGGCGGTGTCGCCCACGGTGATAAAATCATTATCCTTGAAAACAGGTTGCATGTGCATCGGTTTCCACAAGTGACGTGTTTCGATGTTGTGTTCGTTCAATTTTTCCAAAATAGTGTGGATAGGCGTTTGAACGCTTTTGTCGAGCAATATGCACGAAAGCCAGAAGTTTGGCACGGTGTTTTCTAAAAATGGGTTCATACTAAGCGGTGAATTTTCAAAACCTTTTTGGTAGCGGTCAAAAATTTTGGTCTTGAGTTTACGGTGTTCTTCAAGGTGTAAAAGTTGACCCCTGCCGATACCTGCGACAACGTTGCTCATACGGTAGTTGTAGCCGATTTCCTTGTGTTCATACCACGGAAGCGGTTCACGCGATTGGGTTGCCCAGTAAAAAGCCTTGTCGCGTGCGGTTTTGTCACTTGTTATCAACATGCCGCCGCCAGAAGTGGTAATTATTTTGTTGCCGTTAAAACTTATGGCATTATATTTACCAAAAGTGCCACATTCTTGACCTTGATACTTTGCCGAAAGCGCTTCGGCGGCATCTTCAATCAAAACGGCGTTGTGCTTTTGGCAGATAGCGGTGATTTCATCCATCTTGGCGGGAGTGCCGTAAAGGTGAACAAGCATAACTGCCTTGGCGTTGGGGTATTTTTGAAAAGCCTTTTCTAAGGCCTTAGGATCCATATTCCAAGTGTCACGTTCGGAATCGACAAACACGGGAATACCACCCTCGTAAACGATGGGGTTTACCGTTGCGGCAAAGGTCATATCGCTACATAAAACTACGTCACCCGCTTTTATACCTGCAAGTTTAACCGCAAGATGCAAAGCCGATGTACCCGAATTTAAAGAAAGGCAATAAATTTCATTATCGCCTTGCAAAAAGTCGGCCATTTCTTTTTCGAAATTATCACAGTTAAAGCCTAAAGGAGCAATCCAGTTTTTGTCAAAAGCTTCTGTAACAAACTGCATTTCTTCTGTATGCATTGTAGGGGTGGAAAGTGATAAACGATTTGCCATTTAACATCACCTATTTTTGAAGATAAAAATAAATATAATTATACATATACATAATAGCACAAAAAAGTTTGCAAGTCAAACAAAGAATAGCCTTTTAGCATATAATACAAGCACCCAAACATACTTTTTTAGTACGAAAGGGTGCTTTTTTATGAAATTTTTTATTATTACCAAAAAACAGCTTATGTTTGCGCTCGCGTTGGTGGCGGCGGTGGTTGTGGCAGTGGTGGGTTCGGTCAATATTTTTGCCGATAATAACCGACTTTTACCCATTTATTGTGTTGAAACCGATAAAAAACAGGTTGCAATCTCTTTTGACGCCGCTTGGGGTAACGACGATACACAGCAATTGATTGATATTTTAGGGGAGTATAACGTTCCCGCAACATTTTTTGTTGTCGGCGCGTGGGTGGATAAGTATCCCGAGTCGGTAAAAGCACTTTCAGACGCGGGGCATCAGATACAAAATCACTCCAACACACACCCGCATTTACCGCAATTGTCAAAGGGGCAAATTGCCGATGAAATCAAAGCTTGTAATGACAAAATTAAGTCGGTAACGGGGGTTGAGCCAACCCTTTTGCGCCCGCCTTACGGAGATTATAATAATAGCGTTATCGAGACCTTGGATGAACTTAAAATGTACACGATTCAGTGGGATGTTGACAGCCTTGACTGGAAGGAAAATGCCACGCCGCAAAGTATTTGCCAAAGGGTTACAAAAAAGGTTAAACACGGCTCGATTGTGCTGTTTCACAATGATGCCGACCACACCCCCGAAGCCCTGCCGACTATACTTAAAACACTCAAAGACGAGGGGTATGAATTTGTGTTTATAAGCGACCTGATTTATAAAGAAAATTACGAAATCAAGCACGATGGAACGCAATGTGAAATTGAGAATGACAATTAAACTAAGGCTCCCTCTGATGAGGGAGCTGGATTTTTGCGAAGCAAAAAGACTGAGGGAGAGATTTTGTTTTTTCTCTCCTTCCACCGCAAGCGGTCACCCTTCCTCGTCAGAGGAAGGCAAAAAAGACGATGCATAAGAGACGTACTCTAAAGGACAGTAAAAAGGAAGCACGAAAAATTCGTGCTTCCTTTAATTTTGTCTCATACCGTAACAAGCAGGGAAAATGTATATCACATTTTCCACTTGTTAGGAGAACCTAATACCTTTTTATAAATAGCTTCTGTTCGATAAATTGGAATTTATCTCTTGGTTAATTTTTTGCACCAAGTCCATTTTCCGCATTTAGTACACTTCAACAATCTTCTGGTTGGCGTTTGCATCAACAAGGCAATCTCTTTATAGTTAGGAACAAACATATGTTGACAGTTCTTACATTCATAATATCCTGTCTCTACCATAAATTTAAGAGCAATAATGCAAGGAATTATAAATAGTATAACTGATACTATTATCAAAAAGTTCTGAAATCCACATTCAGGGATAAGGAGTGATATTAAAGTCATCAGACAAATAAGTGCTGCTAGACTGGTTAAGACAATCACATAAGCGGAATGACGCAGTCGTTTATGATATCTTTCCTCGTTTTTTGCCATCTGAAAAATCAGTTCATCTAATTGTTCGTTCTTTTGTTCCATATCAATCATCTCCCCACTTAATAATTCATTTACACTGATACCGAGAATGCCACAGAGTTCAAGCATTATCGAAGTATCGGGCATTGCCACGCCGCGTTCCCATTTGGATATTGCTTTATCGGTGATACCAAGTTTTTCTGCCAACTGCATTTGTGTTAAGTTTGCCTTTTTTCTGCACTCGGCAATAAATCTTCCGATATTAATTTGATTCATAGTATGCCTCCTTTTGTATACAGTGTAACGGATATTTCATATAAAATACACACACCGTTGGTTTAGTGAGGATAAGTAAACCTATGGTAGAGTGAAAAATGACAGTCAAATTCTTATTTATCGGTTAATGGTATTATAGCATAACTTGACTAACAAATAAAGACAATATTAAAAAAACACCCACTGTTTTAAAAACTATGGGTGTTTTCGTACTTTGTTTTACTGTCCTTTAGAATACGACTCTTAACGCATCGTCTTTTTGAAGTAATAAGCAAGAAGTAATAGTGAATAGTTTCGGTGTGCCTTTGGCACGGATATTAAAAATTATTTTCAAATGCGGTTTGGTCGTTTGTAAAACTAAACTTAACCTTAGTAACACCGCTTTCGCCCGGTTCTAAGAATTTTAAAAGACCTTTTTGACGGGTAATATCTCTGCCGTCGGCGTTACAGTTGCCGGGTTCAAGACCCATTACGTAGTCGTTAACCCCCATCATTTTCCATTGGGTAAAGCAGTCAAGACCTGCCTTGTCAAACGACATTACAAGACCTACGTTAGCATCTGTGCTGTAAATACCAACCTTTGCAATGCCGTCGTTATCCTTAACGTCGTAGTAGTAGCAACGCTCGTCATACTGAACTTGAGGTTTTTCGCCAATTAGGGCTGTATCAATATATTTTTCTGAAAGTTCGTTACGGGCGGTTTGCTTGTTAAAGGGAATTTTAATAATACTGTTTTCGGTAACAAGGGGGTAACCCATATTGCAGTGGTACATTATCATATATGGGGATTGTCTGTCGCCGATGTTGTTTACGGTATCGGTCATTTCAAAGGTGTTTTCGCTGTAAGAGAAGCGGTAAACACGGCAAAGTTCTAACTTTTTGCCGAAGATAATGCTGTCAATAAGCTTTAATTTAATGGTAATGCCGTCTTGGTCTTCGTCCATCACGCAAACGGTTGCGGGAATGTGCGATACCGTGCCGTGCAAGGGCAAAACCTCGCCGTCGTCTTCACAGGGAGAGCCTACCGCAGTTAAACCGCAGGTGGTAATAAAGCCAGCAGTAAAGGATTTTAAAAAGCCTAAGCCGTCCTTGTCGTAATATTGGGGCGCTACATATCCGCAAGGGGAGAAAAATCCCATATTTTTGCCGTTGATAGTCACACGCGCAATATCGCCGCCGCGGTCAACCGAAATCCACGCTTCAAGACCCTTGCCGTTGCGAACGTAAATAAAATGCATTCCGTCGCCCTTGCCGTCTTGCAATACGTAGCGTTCAGCGCCACGGATTTGCAAACTGTTACCAACATAGTTTAACATAATTTCCACCTCGTAGTATTTGTTAAGTTAAGTATAGCATAATATTTTATTGAGTGCAATAACCGATAGGTTATGTATATATTAAGTTAAATTTTTCTTCAAAATTTTCAGCAATCTTTTGGCTCTGAGTGTAAAAATAAAGCTAAAAAGCAAAAAAATAAGTGCTTCGAAAATTATTATCGCAACGGCGGGAGCAAGGGGTTTTAGCGAAGATGTTGAAATAGCGTTAATGATTAAAAAGATAATAACCCCTAAAATCAAGGCGGCCATTATAAAAAGGCCGATTTTATCCCATTTGTTTAAAAAGGCTTTTATTGTGATTTTTGAACCGTTATCGGTCTCCGTTACGACTGCATCAAGCTGTGGGTCAAGTGCTCTTCTTAAAAAGAACTTATTGCTTTGGAAAAGCCTATATTTCATAACCGAAAAACCGTCTTCCGTGACGGTGCCGACAAACAAAGGCTTATCCACACTTGTGTTTGTAAGGTTTTTCATTGTTAAATATACGTCTTTTCGTGAGAGCGGTGAGTTGAAGGTGAAGCGGGTCATTTGGTGTGCTCCTTGTGGAATGATTTATATTGCCTAACAAATGATAGGATTATTATACCATCTTTTTGCACGAAGTGCAATATCGCTTCGCTCCCTCCTTGTTAGACTCCCTTCGAACGAAAAAGAGAGCACCAACCACAAGGGTTGATACTCTCTTTTTTGGCCCGCCCGAAGGGAGTCGAACCCCCGTTCTTCAGAATCGGAATCTGCTGCGTTATCCAGCTGCGCCACGGGCGGAAATGAGTTATATTATTTAAAGATAAATTGTAGGGACAGGCCTCCGGACTGTCCGTCAACATACATCTAATTAAACGGACAGCCGAGGACGTCTGTCCCTACGAAATACCTATATTGATAGATTGTAGGGGAGGGGTTCTATCCCCTCCCGTTAAAATTATAAAAATACATACGGGAGCGCACGGAGACGCTCCCCTACAAATAAGAAATATAGTTTATTCTTCGTAACCCTTCGGGTTATTTTTTTGCCAGTTCCAAGTGTCGCGGCACATTTCGTCAATGCCGAGCTTCGCTTCCCAACCGAGAACCTCACGTGCCTTATCAGCCTTAGCGTAAACTTCGTCGGGGTCACCGGGGCGGCGGGGGTCAATAACGTAAGGAATATCAATTCCGCTAGCGTCAACAAAAGCTTGACGGAGTTGAAGCACGCTTGTGCCGTTACCTGTGCCTAAGTTGAATGCTTCGCAACCAAGGGTCGAAAGCGCCCAATCAACCGCTTTAACGTGGCCCTTTGCCAAGTCAACAACGTGGATATAGTCACGCACGCCTGTGCCGTCAACTGTCTTATAATCGTCACCGAAAACGTGAAGCTTTTCTAACTTGCCAACCGCAACCTGTGCGATATAGGGCATAAGGTTATTGGGAATACCCTTGGGGTCTTCACCAATAGTTCCGCTTTCGTGTGCGCCGATGGGGTTAAAGTAACGAAGAAGGGCTATTGACCATTCCTTATCAGCAACGTAAAGGTCACGCAAAATTTCTTCAATAAAGTATTTTGTTCTGCCGTAGGGGTTAATTGCGCCTAAAGGCATACCTTCTACCAAAGGCATTTCGGTTGCAACACCGTAAACGGTAGCCGAAGATGAAAAAACAAACTTTTTAACACCAAATTCGTTCATAACTTCAAGCAAAACAATGGTGCTTATAAGGTTATTGTCGTAGTACATAATCGGTTCTCTTACCGATTCGCCAACCGCCTTAAGACCGGCAAAGTGAATTACAGCTTCAATGTCATTTTCTTTAAATATTTTACGCAAAGCTTCTTTATTTCTTACGTCTTCTTCGTAAAATTTAATAGCCTTGCCTGTGATTTTTTCTACTCTTTTTAATGCTTCTGCGCTAGAGTTATCAAGATTATCGATAACGATAACGTCGTAGCCTGCATTTTGCATTTCAACACAGGTGTGACTGCCTATGTAACCTGCGCCACCTGTAACTAAAATTGCCATAATAAGACTCCTTTAAAAATGTATTTTCCCTTACATTATATTTTATAATATATAAAATATTTTGTCAAGGAATAATCGCACATAAAAAAACAGCCCGACCGAGTCGAGCTGTTTAATTTAAAGATTAGAGTTTTTTCATCTTCATCTTACGAGCTAAGAGTGTAAGAACGAGCAATACGATGTATAAAGCACCGATTGTGATGAAGATTGCGGGCCAACCGAATTTTGTTTGAACGAAGCCGAAAATGGAAGCTTGGATAGCAGCACCCATATATACAGCCCAGTCAAGCACACCAACAACAGTTGAAGAAAGTGCACGGCCACCCATATCGCCTGCGATTGCCCAGATAACGCCTGTTACCATTGAGAATACGCCTACTACAAACAACATAACTGTTGCAGGCAATTGAGTTTTGAAGAACGGGAAGCATACAAGACCTGCGCAAGCAAGGATAGCAGCTAATGCGAGCATAGGTTCACGTTTGCCCTTGAAAATCTTATCGGTAATGAAGGGGAATACGAACATTGCGCAAGCTTGACCTAAGGGGAGAACGATGTATGTGAACATATCGTTCTTAAGGGTAAGACCTAATTCTTCGGTGAAGTAGGTGGGAACCCATGTTAGAAGACCGTAACGGCCGATACCTGCAATAGCAGAAATTAAGCAGAAAACGATAACCTTAGGTTCAGTGAAGAGCAATTTGTAAGGATAGAAGAAGCCTTTTTTAGCAATTTCAGCTTCCATAGCGGCATCCTTATTGTCGAGTGCGGCATCTTCTTCTTCGAAAGCGGGAAGACCAACGTCTTCGGGCTTGGTTTTGAAGAATGCGATGAATGCGATAAGGATAAGAACCATGGGGATGATGGGGTAACGGAAACCTGCGCGCCAGCCC